>CADBLM010000102.1 GCA_902795445.1 uncultured Bacteroidia bacterium | reverse complement strand
GGCGTGCCTTCTGTCCTTTCGCAGGACGAGAAGGAGGCGCAGGCTTATATTCTCCGGCATTATTGGGATGCTTTCGCCGATACCTCCCTGCGGGGATTTCGCTGTGACTCCACTTATATCGGAGGCGTCGAGCGCGGGGAAGCGGAGCAGGCTTTCGCCAACTGGACCTATGTGCTGGGCGTCGCGGGCCCTGCCTCCTACGATGCGGCGGTCGGCGTCTTTTATGACAAGATGGTGCTTGCCGAAGCGGCGGATACCTCTTCCAATATCTACGAGGGGATGATGGAGGTCGCTTGCCGGTATCTGTACGACCCCAATTCGCCCCTGCGGGACGAAGAAATGTACCTGCCCCTGTGCCGTCGCCTGTCAGAAAGTCCCTTACAGGATTCGTTGCGACGGGCCCGGTACGCCAAGGAGGCGGCGAACTGTTCGCTCAACCGTATCGGCGCTCCCGCGGCGGATTTTTCCTTCTCCGACAAAAACGGCCGCGTGCGTTCGCTCTACGGCATCAAGGCCGGATGGACCCTGCTCTTTTTCAGCAATCCCGGCTGCCACGCCTGCAAGGATATCATCGAACACCTCAAGGCGATGGACGGGCTCAACGAGGCCATCGCCCGGGGGCGGCTGGCCGTCGTGAATGTCTATATAGACGAGGATATGACGGGCTGGTTCGACTATATGCCCTATTATCCCGACAACTGGTACAACGGGTATGACCACAATCTCGTCATCCGGACCGACAATCTGTACGATGTGCGGGCCATTCCTTCCCTCTACCTGCTGGACCGGGAAAAACGTGTCGTCCTCAAGGATGCGCCGGAGGAAAAACTGTATCACAAATTGGAAGAAATACTATGACCATTACCAAGACCCTTTGGGGAACGTCCAAGACCGCTCCCGGCAAGAAAAATGACGGACAGTCCGTCTGGCTGTACCGCATCACCAACGCTTCCGGCGCTTATGTCGAACTCTCCAGTGTCGGCGCGAACATCGTTTCCATCGTCGTCCCGGACAAGGACGGCCGTCTGACCGACGTGGTGCTGGGTTATCCCGAGCCCAACAGTTATTTCTACGACGGCCCCTGCTTCGGCAAGGTTCCCGGCCGCTACGCCAACCGCATCGCCCTGGGCCGTTTCACCCTCGACGGAAAAGAATACACTCTGCCGGTCAACAATGGTCCCAACCACCTGCACGGCGGTCCCGAGGGCTTCCAGAATCAGGTCTGGGACAGCCGTATCGACGGGGATGCGGTGGAGTTTCTCTATAGCGCTGAAGACGGTGAGATGGGCTACCCCGGCGCGATGGATGTCGTGGCCCGCTACAGTTGGAGCGAAGAGAACGAATTGTCGCTGACGCTGACGGCGAAGGCGGATGCACCCACGGTCGTCAACCTGACCAACCACGTCTATTTCAACCTCAAGGGCGAGGGGAACGGCGATATTTTCGACCACGAACTGACCCTCAACGCCTCCGAATGGCTTCCGACTTCGGACAGTCTGATTCCCCTGGGCGAAAGCGTTCCCGTGGCCGGTACGCCGATGGATTTCGTCACCCCCAAGACCATCGGACAGGATTTCAAGGCCGACTTCGAGGCGCTGCGTTTCGGCAAGGGCTATGACAACTGCTGGGTCATCGACGGCGGCCAGCCCGGTCAGTTGCAGGATGCGGCGGAACTCTATGCTCCCGCAAGCGGCATCTGCGTCAGGGTGACCACCACCCAGCCCGGCATCCAGGTCTATACGGGCAACTGGCTCAGCGGCTGTCCGCAGGGCAAGAACGGCCATCGCTACGAAGACTACGACGGGGTGGCGCTCGAATGTCAGAATTTCCCGGACGCCCCCAACAAGGCCGACTATCCGTCCCCCGTCCTCCGGCCGGGCGAGACCTACAACCAGGCCATCATTTTCGCTTTCACTACACGATGAAACAATATCTTGATTTGCTGCGGGATATCCGCGAAAACGGGGTGATGAAACACGACCGTACCGGCGTCGGCACGCAGAGCGTGTTCGGCCGGCAGATGCGCTTTGACCTGTCGCAGGGCTTCCCCTTGCTGACTACCAAGAAGGTCCATCTCAAAAGCATCATCTACGAACTGCTCTGGTTTATCGCCGGGGACACCAATATCAAGTATCTCAAAGATCACGGCGTTTCCATCTGGGACGAGTGGGCCGACGAGAACGGAGAACTCGGTCCGGTGTACGGGCACCAGTGGCGCAGTTGGCCCACGCCCGACGGCAAGACCATCGACCAGTTGTCGAATGTCATCGATACCATCCGGCACAATCCCGATTCCCGCCGGATGATTGTATCCGCGTGGAATGTGGCCGAGGTGGACAAGATGGCCCTGCCGCCCTGCCACACGATGTTCCAGTTCTATGTGGCCGGGGGCAAACTTTCCTGTCAGTTGTATCAGCGCAGTGCGGATATGTTCCTCGGCGTGCCGTTCAACATCGCGTCCTATGCCTTGCTGACGATGATGATAGCCCAGGTGTGCGGCCTGCAGCCGGGCGATTTCGTCCATACGACGGGCGACACCCACATTTATCAGAATCATTTCGAGCAGGTCGCCCTCCAGCTCTCCCGCGAGCCGCGCCCGCTTCCGACGATGCGCATCAATCCGGATGTCAAAGATATTTTCGATTTCCGGTATGAGGATTTCACCCTGGAAGGGTATGACCCTTGGCCGCGCATTCCCGCGCCCGTCGCCGTGTAAAGAACGCTGCCGGCCTGTTATTACTCTTAAATCGAAACCGATACGGCTATGATGGAAAAATGTCTGATAGCGGCCGTCGCCGATGACGGGGCCCTCGGGAAGGACAACGAACTTCTCTGGCACCTCTCGGAAGACCTCAAATACTTCAAGCGCCTCACCTCCGGACATCCGGTCATTATGGGTCGGAAGACCTTCGAGAGCCTGGGCCGGCCACTGCCCAAACGCCTCAATATCGTCCTGAGCCGCCGTCCCGCCGCCGTCCCGCCCGAACCTTCCCGGCCGCTGCTGACGGCCGCCACCCTGGACGAGGCTTTCGCCCTGGCCGCCGCAACCCCGTTCGAGGGACGCATTGACGAGCCCGACCGCTGCTTCATTATGGGAGGCGGCAGCATCTATGCGCAGGCCCTGGATGCTTGCGATAAACTTTTCCTGACGCAAGTGCATACTACCTGCCCTTCCGCAGATACTTTTTTCCCCGATTTCGACAAGGGCCGCTGGCGTGAACTGTCCCGCAGCGAAACTTTTTCGGAAGAGGGGCTGACCTATGAATTCGTCGTATATGGGAGATAGAGAAAAATTTGCTTCCAAACTGGGCACCCTGATGGCCCTGGTCGGTTCCGCAGTGGGGCTCGGCAATATCTGGCGTTTTCCCTTCCTGATCGGGGAATACGGCGCGCCCTTCCTGCTTTGCTATGTCATCTGTCTGCTGCTCCTGTCCATCCCCATCCTCAACTGCGAGTTCATCATCGGCCGTTTCAGCCGGAGCAACGCTTACCGGGCCTATAAGCAGCACGGCCGGCGTTCCGCCTGGAAGCTGGCGGGCATCCTGACCGTCATCGTACCTTTCCTTATATTTTCCTATTACAGCGTCGTAGGCGGCTGGGCGATGGATTATCTGCTCAAGTCCCTGCGCTTTGCCTTCTCCCGGGCCGAGAGCCTGGATGCGGTCGCCGGAATGTTTTCCACGATGTCTTCCAACCCCTGGATTCCGCTCCTGTGGACTTTTGCCTTTTTCCTCGCAACGGCGTTCATCGTTGTGGCCGGCGTACAGAGCGGCATCGAGAAATTCAGCAAGGTGATGATGCCCCTGCTTTTCTTCCTGATTCTGGGGATTGCCGTCTGGGCGCTTACCCTGCCCGGAGCCGCCCGGGGACTGGATTTCCTGTTCAACGTCGGCGCGACGCCTTTTACGATGAATACGCTGATTGCCGCGATGGGGCAGGCTTTCTACTCAATGTCCCTCGGGGCCGGTACGATGATTACCTATGCTTCCTATATGACGGATGACGAGCGCTTGCTGGGTTCCTCGCTCAAGACGGCGTTCTTCGATTTCCTCTTTGCCCTGATTGCTTCGCTGGCGATGCTGCCGGCCACCTTTGCCTTCGGTGCCGACCCGGGGCAGGGAGCGGGGCTGGCCTTCCGGACGATGCCGATGATTTTCGCGTCGATGCCGGCCGGCGGATTCATTGCCGTTTTCTTCTTCCTTTCCCTGGTCCTGGCCGCCCTCACTTCGACTGCTTCGCTCTTTGAAGTCAATGTCGCCTTCTTTGTGGAGGAGAAGAAAATGAGCCGCGGAAAGGCGGCCCTGCTGATTTTGGCCGGCGCCGTGGTGCTGGGCTCCCTGAGCAGCCTTTCTTTCGGACCGCTGGCGGACGTCCATATCCTCGGACGTACTTTTTTCGACCTGGTGGATCAGTTCTGCGCCAATCTGATGATGCCGATATGCGGCTTCTGCGCCTGCATTTTCGTCGGCTGGGAAATGGCCAAGAAAGATGTGCACGCCGAACTGACCAATTATGGCGGCCTGCACCTTCCCCGTTGGGTTTTCCCCTTCGTCTATGCCCTCATCCGCTATGTCTCCCCGGCCCTTCTCTTCCTTGTGATGATTGCCAATTTCTTCCTTTAGCCGGCCGCGACCCTGTACGGCGGGGAAAATAAAAGAGGATGGCCGTGGTCATCCTCTTGCATTGCATTACTGCCGGAAATTATTTTTCCGGCGAATAAGTCTTGATGTTGGTGATTTCGGGCTGTTTGCCTTCCGCGACAGCTGTCTGAAAATAGAGCTGGAACTTGATGGAGATGCCAGCTTTGACTTTTTCGTACACCTTGTCGCAGGCTGCAATGGCCTTGCTGTCATTCTCGGCGGTTTTGTAGGTAATGCCGGGGAACGCCTCGTTCAAGGCTTTATTCCATTGGAGCTGGGCTTCAGCGTTTGCTCCTTCTGCGTCCTCCAGAGGCTTGATGTAATATCCGCCGGCATTTGCTCCGGTATCGGTTTCGGAACAGGAGGCTGCAAAAAGAGCCACGGCCGCGACGGCAAGCGTCATCAGAATCGTTTTGATTTTCATTGTTGTTCAGTATTAGAATATTTAACGATGCGGCAAAGATACGCAAAATCCGCGTTATAAGCAAGTGCAGACAAGATTCGGGCGGCTCCGATACCGAAATGCCGGAGCTCCGGACGGCGGAGGTCAGCGGATTTCCAAAGTTCTGTCTCCCTGCCCTGCCTCCCTATGCTATGCCCCCTCCTTGCGCCTGACGCGTCATTCATTGCACCGTCAGGAGCGAAATACCCTCTTTTTTGCGCCTGACGCGTCATTCATTGCACCGTCAGGAGCAGTATCTTATGGCTCGTTCAGCAGAAGTGCCACATCTGCATAGGAGATTCCGCAGACTCGTGCAAGTTGATTGGCATCGGCACTGAATCGGAAGCGGATTTGCCGGGCCAGTTCCGACTGCTCTTCAAATGAAAGTCGTGCGAAATTTTCTTTCTGATAAAGGGAACGGCACAAGTCAGGAATGGCGGCAAGAATGATTTGGTCCCGAAAGGCGGGAAGATTGGCACCGGCTTCGAGACGTTTCCGCGCCTTGGAAGAGCTGTTCAGGAAATAGTTCATTCGTTTTGCCGATTTAAAACGGAACTCGACATCTTTCACGGCTACGTATGACTGTGGCAGGATGAAGCCCTCCGTTCCTACCATCCAGTCCTTCGGGACAAAATTTTTCCGGCTGTGCATCAAATGGTTCCGTTGGCGCTCGGACAAATCCCCAAGGCGCTGCCCCGCAGGTTTTTGAGAAAGAAAAAAGCAGTTTCCGCTTCCCCAGGAATATGCACCGGGATGAAGACAGATATTTGCAGCGACGGGATTCATCTGAACATAGGCAATCGCCCGTTCGATACCCTTATCCTCATTTGAAACAAGCCTGACATCCACATTATTTCTGTACAGAGGTTTTCTGCTTCCATTCCGGTAGCTCAAATACACGCTGTACCTGTGTTTGAAACAGCTCACGAAATCATACACATCTTCGTACGCCCCAATCAAAACGAAATGTACGTGGTTGGACATTAAAACGAATGAGAGCACTCTCACTTTCGGATTCTGCACGGCCTGAATGGCAACATGATTCATACCCGCGACAAAATCTTCGTCGTTTCTAAACCAGAGATTCTTTTCCAGATGCCCGGTTGACAGCAAATATACCTTTTCCATATTTCCAACCGGCGATTTGATTCGCCTCTACAAATATATGTATTTGTTGAACGGCCTGCAACAAATTTTCATTATTTGTAGATATTTTTTATCTTTGTGCAGCATATCACAATGACAAAACACGACAGAACCATCATTCACGTGGAGGTGAAGGACACCCGTGAACATTTTTACTTTGGGTCGGCGGCAGCCATGTTCGAGGACTCAAGGGTCAAGGATCTTTTGCAAATCAAATATCAGACATTCCGGACCAGACGGGTTTCGGAAGACCATCCTTTTGAAAATGAATTTCTCATTGTCCGAAAGGGTAATCTGCATACGGTTGATCATAAGCGGCAATGAACATCCTGCTCGAAAAGATGCTCGAAAAAGCCGACCCTTCCCAGATTGAAGGACTGTCGCGCTTTTTCAAAACCGCTCCGGGCCAGTATGGGGAAGGGGACCGTTTTCTCGGCATCAAAGTTCCCGTTACGCGCACCGTCGTGAAAGACTGCTGGCGCAGCGTCACATTTCCGGAACTGGAGGAGTGTATCGACAGCGAATATCACGAAGTCCGCCTGGCGGTTTTGCTGACGCTGGTGGAAAACTTCAAGCATCGTATCGGCCGGGAAGCGTGCATCACCTTCTATCTTGCGCATACTTCCCGCATCAACAACTGGGACCTGGTGGACCTTTCGTGCTACTCGCTGCTGGGAGAATGGCTGCTGGACAAAGACCGGTCGCTGCTCTATGACCTGGCTCGCAGCGGATGCAGCATCTGGGAGCAACGCATCGGCATCGTAAGCACGATGGCTTTTTTGCGTCGCGGCCAGCTGGAAGACACTTTTGCGATTGCGGACATTTTGCTGCAGCATCCTCACGACCTCATTCAAAAAGCCGTTGGCTGGCTGCTCCGGGAGGCCGGTAAGCGGGACAAAGAGGCGCTTGTCGCCTTTCTGCATCCCCGCTATGCATCAATGCCCCGTACGATGCTCCGTTACGCCGTCGAAAAATTCCCGGAGCCGGAACGGCTGTCTTATTTAAAAAAGTAAAATTCTCACACGACCGCTCCTGACGATGCATCGAGTGACGCGTCAAGCGCAAAAAGGGGGGTATTTCGCTCCTGACGATGCATGGATTGATGCGTCAGGCGCACCGAGGGCTTGAGCCGATGGGGGATGCGGGTCTCAGAGGTTTTGGACGAGGCGGACAATCTGCTCGCGGACGGCCTCGGTCTTCTGCTGGTCGATTTTAGCCGTCACGATACCGCTGTCTTCGCATTTCCAGTAGTTGCAGATGTCCTTGTATTCGGCGATGGCGCCGTTGTAAACGCCGGGCGAGTGGGAGGATACGAGGAGTGCCATCTTCCGGACCTTGGCCGGGGCGTTGACGCAGTACATCCGCTGGATGGGGGCCTGCATCTGGGCGTTGAGGGTGAAATAATAGATGGGGGAGGCCAGCACCAGCACTTCGGCCTGGGCCATCAGCGGATACAATTCCTGCATGTCATCTTTCTGGATGCAGGCTCCGTTTCCCTTTCCGTGGCAGTATTCGCAGGCCAGGCAGCCGGCGATTTTCTTGTGCGAAACATCCACCAGCGTCACCTGGTGGCCGGCGGCTTCCGCCGCTTTCCTGTACTCTTCGGCCATCCAAGCCGTGCTCCCGTTTTTGCGGGGAGAAGATTGCAGAATCAGAATGTTCATAAACGTAAAATCAAAGTCACAGGCGCAAAGTTAGTGAAATTCTGCGAAAGGTGGAAGCCCTACTCCCGCTCGGAGAGGCGTTTAAAAGCCAGGTCGGCCCAAGGGGTGCCGGGACGGCCGTAATTGGCGTAGGGGTGGATGCTGATGCCGCCGCGCGGGGTGAAGAAGCCCGTCACCTCGATGTATTTGGGGTCCATCAGCCGGATGAGGTCTTTCATAATGATATTGACGCAGTCCTCGTGGAAGGCTCCGTGCTGACGGAAAGAGCCCAGATACAGTTTGAGGCTCTTGCTCTCCACCATCCGCCGGTCCGGAATGTAACTGATGCGGATTTCGGCGAAGTCCGGCTGCCCGGTGATGGGGCAGACGCTGGTAAATTCGGGGCAGTTGAAGCGGACCCAGTAATCGTTGTCGGGATGCTTGTTCTCAAAGGCCTCCAAGACCTCGGGGGCATAATCCTGACGATATCCGGTCTTTTGACCCAGGGCCTTCAAGCCCTCTTCTTTTCTTGTGTCCATATTTCCAGTTTTTCTAAAAGTCTGTCTTCTAAAATCTGTTTTGAAACCTTTACCAAGCGGGGCTGGCCCGATTGAGGCGGCTATATGTCCGCAATCCGGAAGGGATTGTAGGAAATGCCCTCGTCGTAAACATCCACGCTTTCCCACGCCTTGACCTTGCGGACGACCCGGGAGGTCAGGGGCAGGACGATGATTTCGTAGATGACTTTGAACGAAACCTGGGCAAGCATCATTCCGCCAAGAACGCTCAGGGGAGTTCCCCAGAAAGCAATCGGCATAAAAATCAGCGAGTCCACGCTTTCGCCGGCGACGGAGGAAAGGATGGCCCGCAGGCCGAAACGCCGTCCCCGGTCACTCAGTTTCATCTTGCTCATCACATAGGCGTTGAGACCGGAGCCGGCGAGGAAGGCCAGCAACGACGCGCCAGCCACCCGCGGAGCCATCCGGAACATATAGTTGAAGGAGGTGGCGCCGTCCCAGAATTCGGCGGCGGGCAGCCAGACCAGCAACTGTCCCAGGAGGATGACCAGGAAATTCATCGCGAAAGCCAGCCAGATGACCAGCCGGGCCTTGCGGAAACCCCATACCTCGCAGATACAGTCGTTGAGGATGTAGGAAATGGGGAAGACCACGACGGCGCCGGGCAGGTTCAGCCCGAAAATATGGATGAGTTTGGTGGCAAAAAGATTGGAGGCGACCAGGCAGACGATGAGCGTCACGGCCATCAGCAGAAATGCTGCGGAAAATTTTTCTTTCATCTTGTGCAGTTTTTTGAGTGGTACCTGTTACACTTGACGGGGCCATTCCCCATCGCGGCGCAAAGGTAAGAATAAAATCCGGAAAAGCGCAAGAATCGGCATAAAATGCTTATCTTTGCAGAATACTGATAACCACAAATCTTTTGTTCAATGAAAAAAATATTCAACATCGTTCTTATCGTCCTGGCTGTATGCTGTGTTTCCAGCTGCCTGGTGGGCAATTATATGTGCAAATACGCCCTGCTTCCCGAGGAGCACGGCAACGACATCGAGGGCGACCGGACCAAGACCGAAAGCCGCTACCCTGGCATCATCGCCTGGTATGACAGCCTGCATACCGCCGGCATTTTCCGCGACACGACTCTCATTGGCGAAGGCGGATACAAACTGCACGCGATTTTCTCCTCCGCTTCCGCCCCCGCCTCCGCGCAGGGAACGGCGGTCGTCGTGCACGGCTACACCGACAACCATATCTGCTTCCTCAACCTGGTGCGGATGTACCGTGACTCCCTCAACTACAATGTGATGGTCCCCGACCTGCATTATCACGGCTATTCCGAGGGCAGGGCCGTGCAGATGGGCTGGCTGGACCGGCTCGATGTCCGCCGTTTCGGCGATATGGCCCACGAAATCTGGGGCGATGACTTCCTTGTCGTACACGGCGTGTCGATGGGCGCCGCCACCACGATGATGCTCAGCGGCGACGACCTTCCCGCTTATTACAAAGCCTTCG
The DNA here is from genome assembly GCA_902795445.1 of uncultured Bacteroidia bacterium. GTDB lineage: Bacteria > Bacteroidota > Bacteroidia > Bacteroidales > UBA932 > Cryptobacteroides. The sequence goes on along the minus strand of CADBLM010000102.1, from coordinate 9,374 downwards.
TGGAAGACTGCGGTTACACTTCCGTCTGGGACCAGTTCGCCCACAACCTCAAGGACTCTTTCCACCTCCCGACCTGGCCCGTCCTCAACAGCGCCAACAGCGTCTGCAGGAAAAAATACGGCTGGGATTTCAAGGAGGCCTCTTCCGTGAACCAGCTGGCCAAGTGCGAGCGTCCGATGCTCTTCATCCACGGAGACAAGGACGATTTCGTCCCCTTCTCGCACCTGCAGAAAAACTACGACGCCAAGACCAAGGGCTACAAGGAAATGTGGGTCGCCGAAGGTACCGTACACGCGATGGCCTACAAGGACCATCCGGCCGAATATGTCGCCCGTGTCCGCGCTTTCCTGGAAAAAGTAAAGACGTTGTGACAGTCCTGCTCCCCTTCCGCCGCCTCCCGGGATATCCGCGGCGAAGCCGTATTCTCCGTCCAATCCTCTAAATAACTAATATCGTGAAAAAAATATTCCATATCTTTCTTATCATCCCGGCCGTCGGCTGTCTGTTGTCCGCTCCGGCCCTTTCCGCGCAGGAACAACAACCGGTCGCGACGGCACAGCCGGCCGTTCAGCCGGCCGCACAGGCTCAGGAGGCCGCACCAAAAAGCGAAACGGAAGTGAAGAAGGGATGGGCCTTCGGCGCCTTCCCCTGTCTGAGTTATTCCAATGATATGGGCTTCCAGTATGGCGCTTTCGGCGACGTCTATTATTATGGCGACGGCAGCACCTATCCCGACCCGCTCCACAAGCTGAGTTTCGAGGTCTCCCACTACACCAAAGGGCGTACCCGCGCCTATCTCAGTTACGACACCAAATATCTGATTCCCAATATGAGGATGACCGTGTCTGCGACCTATGTCAATGACCCTCTCTACCTCTTCTACGGTTTCAACGGGGCCGCCTCGCCCTATTATGGGGACTTGGACGCCAACAAGAACTACTTTTCCGCCAGTCCGGGACAGAAGGGCTATCCCACCCCCGGCAACCTGCGGGCGTACGGTATGATGGGCGTGCCCGGCGTCGCCTCCCTCTTCGACGGGGACGGCAATCCCTACGGTATTTCCTACTACCATATGCGCCGCGATATGGTCCGTGTCCTGGCCGATTTCCAGGGCAATATCACGGAACATCTCAAGTGGGCGGCCGGTATCAGTTATTGGTGGTTCAAGACCGGTGAATACAATGCCGCCAAGTACAAATACGACCCGGCGGCCACGATGTACAACCATTATGTCGCACACGGCCTGATTGATGAAAAGGAGAAGAACGGCGGCCACCGCCTGGAAATCAAGGGCGGCCTCGTCTGGGACAACCGTGACATCGAAGCGGCCCCGAACAAGGGTATCTGGGCGGAGCTCTATTTCAACGGTTCCCCTTCCGTGACGGGCGACGGCTATCATTACCTCAATCTCTGCGCGCATTTCCGCCACTATGTCCGCATCCCCGTCGGCTTCATCAAGGCGGGTGACCCGGTTTTCGCCTATCATCTGGCCTATCAGGGCAACATCGCGGGCAACGTGCCTTTCTATATGCAGCAGAACATCACGGCCCTTGTGCTCAAACAGATGATTTCCGAGGGCTTCGGCAGTTACAATACCGTGCGCGGAACCTATTCCAACAGGCTGATTGCCAATGGTTATGCCTGGGCTAATGCCGAACTTCGCATCAAATTCTGGAGTTTCAAGCTTTGGAAACAGTATTTCTACTTTGCGACCAATCCCTTCTTTGACGTAGGCGTCATCACGCAGCCTTACCGTCTGGACCGGATGGCCGCCCTCCCGGAAGTGGGCGCCTTCGCCAAGGCCAACGGCTATGACGACCCGCTGAAATTCTTGCGTGCCAAGACCTTCGAGCCGATTTATACGCTCGGTATCGGCCTGAAACTTGCCTGGAACCAGAATTTCATCGTTTCCGTGGAGGTGGCGCACAATTTCAACAAAGGAATGGGCGACCCCGTCTATATCTCCATAGGAACCAACTATTCCTTCTGAGCCTCCCGGAGCTGAATGGCGCTTTCGGCCACGCGGTAGTAGCGGTGGAGGTCGAAAGCGACTTTTTCATTGGCCGCGATGACGGCCAGCCCTTTTTTGCGAATCAGCTTGAGGGCTTTCTTGTGCTGATTGTTGAGGACGAAACGCTCCCACCAGTTGTAGCCGGACGGAGCATAGGCAAACTCAAGGTTGCGGAACAGCACGCTCCCGCCGCAGAGCAACGGTTTGTTGCTGCGGATGCGTCCCCGCATTCTCCGTCTGCGCGGACTGGCTTTATGCTTGCCGAACCATCTCATCCGTTTTGCCTTTTTGCGCCCCAAAGATAGTGATTATTTTTTCCAACGGAAAGTGTAGGAGGCGCCGAGTCGCAGCCAGATGCCGGGTAGGGGAATGTTGCCGTGGTCGTAGCGCTGCTGGTTGAGCAGGTTGGTGCCCTGGGCGAACACCCGCCAGCAGTCCGCATTCCAGCTCAGCTGAGCATCCAGAAAGGTGCAGGGCTGATAGGGAACGAACGTCCCGGTGGCGCTGCCGGCCTCGTAGCGCTCGTAACGCCCCTCCCGGTCCTGCCAGCGGACGCTCAGGTCCAGGAAAAGGCTGGACCAGATGTTCAGCTGTACCCGTGCCACGAGTTTGTGGCGCAGATATTCCAGCGCATAGGCCGACTGCACCCCATCGGCGAGGTCTTTGTTCTGCCCGATGTGGCAGTAAGACAGGTTGATGCTCTGCAGCAGGCGCCAGCCCAACAGCTGCGGGAAGTTCACATCCACCGTCACCTCCTGTCCCAGGGCGTTGATGTGGGTGTGGTTGACGCTTGTCCAGTCCGCTTCCGGAGTCGTCTTGATCCAGTCAATCATATCACGGCCCATATGGTACCAGACGCTGGCGATGGCCCGGATGCCCGGATACAGGCATTTGACCCCGCCTTCCACCGCGTGCATCTTTTCCGGCCGGAGTTGTTTGTCCGCCTTGTGTCCGCCGACGGAATAGTAGAGTTCCGTAAAGGTCGGCACCCGGTAAGAGGCGTTGTAGGAGGCGTAGATTTTCCAGTTGGAGCCGATGCGGAAACTCAGGTCCACGCCCGGATAAATGCCGAACTTCTCTCCGCTCGCCATATTCCGCGCCGCCGTCAGGCCGGCGGAGGCCGTCATCCAGCTGAGCGTCAGGTTGTGTTCCAGCCAATAGGATAGATGCGTGCGGTTGAGCCCTACCTTATACGGTTCCTCCGGCCGTTCCAGCGGCTCTCCCAGGTTGGTGCTGACGATGTCTTCGTTGCGGATTTCCGCGCCGAAGGCCGTCCGTCCCGCGACCGTCTCGAACCAGGCTCCGAGGCGGGCGCCGTACATATTGGTCCGGTGATGATTGTAGGGATAACGCTCCGGCTTTCCCCGGAAGAGTTCGAAGCGGTCCTGGCTGTGGTTCCAGTAGATGACGGGAGAGAAATGGACAAACCCTTCCGTATCGGCTCCGATGGCTGCAAAGGTCTTGAACGTATGCTCGAACTGGTCGTCGAAACGGGCGCTGTAAAAGGTGTTGGAGCCGAAATCCTTGTTGCTCAGTCCGGCCTGCCACCACAATTGTTTGTAACCGCCCCGGTAAAAGGCTTTGACGGCCTGGAAATCCCCGTTGAGCCCGCCTTCGGCATTGCGGGTGTAGCCGTCGGAGCGGCTGTAGCTCACCGACAGGGCGTTGTGCCAGTCTCCGTGCGCCATCGCCGTTCCCGCACCGCCCGAAAAAGTCATATACGAACCGCCGTCTATATGCGCCGTCACATCGCCAGAGAATCCTTGACCTTGGGAGGAAGCCTCCGCGCTGTCGGAGGGCTTTCCGGCCCGGCGGGTGACGATGTTGACGGCTCCGACCAGGGAGGAGGCACCGTACACGCGGGAGGCCGGTCCCTCCAGCACTTCGATGCGATCGATCAGGCTGATATCGACGGGAAAGTCGGCAGCGTTGTGCCCGGTCTGCGGGTCTGAGATGTTCACCCCGTCCAACAGGACGGCTATCTGGTCGCAGGTGCCGCCCCGGAGGCTGATGTCGGTCTGCATTCCTTCCACACCCCGTTGGCGTACGTCCACGCCGACGGCATATTTGAGTACGTCATTGATAGTCAGCGCCGGCAGCGAAGAGAGGATGACGCTGTCCAGAACGGTCACGATGCGGGCGCTCTGTCCCAGTTGCAGGGGCACCCGGCTGCCGGTCACCGAGACCGCCTCCAGCCGGTCTTCCAGCGGAGCGTCCGCTGAAGCCGAAAGGGGCAAGGCCTGCGCGAAAATCAAAAAGAGTCCGGTCGCCGCTGCGGCAGATTTCAAGAAAAATGTCGCCATTTTCTCTCTCATTTTTGAAAACGGCGACAAAGATAATGATTAATCTCGGATTACTCGGCGGAAGGCATATCTTTCAGTACGGGCACGCTGCCGCTGAGCTCCCAGTAAGTCGTGCTCCAGCCCAGCGAGGAGGCCATCGCCGAGGCGGTGGAGGTCGTCTTGCGTCCGTAGTACGGATGGAAGTAGGTCGCGCTGTAGGACCAGGTCAGGGGGCTGGAGGTCGTGTAGTTGCCGCTCTGTTCCGTGGGGGTGGTGACCCGGTCGGACACGCCGCTGGCCCCGTCGGTGAAATTCACCGAACTGCTGAAGTAGTTGGTGTTGTTCAGGGTGTATGCCGAGCCGGCGAGTTCGCCGATGATGGTGCCGCAGCTGCGGTTGCTGTTGCAGTCCATCGTGCGCGTACCCTCGATGGAGGTGCAGTACACCAGGTTTTTCTCGACCGTGAGGCTGCCTTGGGTGCGGCCCATCAGTCCGATGACACCGCCCACGCCGCCGATGCCTTTGATCTGTCCGAGCACAAGGTTGCTGCTGAAGGAAAGCGTATTGCTCGCATTGTTCGGGTTGGCGATGAGGCCGCCGACATTGTAACCGCCGGTAAGGTTGCCGTTGAACAGGCAGTTGCTGATGGTGCAGTTGCCGTTGATGCCGCCGAACAGGCCGCCCATCGTGCCTGTGGCATAGGTCGTGGTGCCGCGGAATTCGCAGGCATTGACCGTACAGACATTGGCATAGGCGCAAAGACCGGCCACATGTGTCTCGTGTGCTTTGCCTCCGAGCGAGCCGGTGACCAGGCAGTGGTGGATGTTGACGCCGTACGCCGCACCGGCGATACCGCCGATGTAGCGGGCCGCATCTTTCGAGTAGTTGCTGTTGCTCTTGAGCTGGCCGCTGAAGACACAGCCCGAGATGGTGCTGTTCGTCGCAGCGGCCGTACCGAGCTGGCCCACGATGCCGCCCAGGCGTCCATCCGGAGCCGTTCCGCTGCTGTAGGTGCCGCCGGAAGTGAGGATGCCGGAGCATTTGCAATTGGTAATCGTGGTTCGCTCCACGCTCTTGCCCAGGATGCCGCCGACATAGTTTCCGTTCACCGTGATGTTGCCGCTGTAGGAGCAGTCGGTGATGGTGCAGCCGGCCAGGGCGCAGTTGCCCAGGATGCCGCCCGTGAAGGAGCCGAAACCGGTGCCGGCACTCAGATTGCCGGAAGCCTTGCTGTTGGTGATGGTGACAAAGCCGTTATGCGAGCCCATAATGCCGCCGAGATAGGAATTGGCGATACTGCTGCTGATGTTGACGGCGGATTCTGCCCGTGTGATGGAGAGCCCGGTGGCACTCGCTGCGGCGCCGCCGACGATGCCGCCCAGATACTGCTTGCCTTGTATCGTTCCCGAGGTGGAGCAACTGTCAATGACGACCGCCGCGGTCGTGTTGTGATAGGCCAGGATGCCGCCCATAAAGGAGAATCCGTTGAAGGACAGATTTTTGGCCGAACAGTTCCGGATGGTGGTCGTGGAACTGCTGGTGCGTCCGATGATGCCGCCCATAATATTGGGGACAGTCCCGTCCTTGTCCTGGTCGGAAATGGTGAATCCGTTGACCCGGCACCCGGAGACCGTACAGAAGGCTCCCGACCCGAAGATGGCGCCGAATCCAACGCCGCCCGTGTGCAGGGTGGAGTTGGTGGCGATTTCTCCGTCCTTGACCTTGACATTGAAGGCGTTGCCGGAATAGGTTTTCCCGTTGGCCGTGTAGCCGGCATATCCGGCGACAAAGCCCGCATCGTGGTTGGTCGTCGAAGCGAAACCGTCGTCGATGATGAGGGGCTTGTTGAAGGTCACGTTCTGCACCGTACCGTTGAGGATGGAGAACATGCCGTTGTGCAGGGTGCCGCCTTTGATGGAGAAGTTGTGGATGGTGTGTCCCTTGCCGTCGAAATGGACGCCCTTGTCGTAGGTGGAGACCGAGTTGAGCGGGGTCCAATAGCCGGCGTCGTTGGGGTTCATGTCCTCGTCGGCAATCAGCTCGAACCAGACGGTCTCCCCGTCGATCAGGGCGTTCCCCATATTGTTCATATGGATGTAGTTGGCGATCAGGTATGGATTGTTTTCCGTGCCGTCGCCGCCAGCGAAGGGAGCGGGCGAGGTCCAGTTGCCGTCATTGAAGTTGATGATGTACATCTTGCCGCTGGAAAGCGTCTTGGCTCCGGGCATAATCAATTTGGAGTAGGTGCCGATGTTCGTCGTGACCGTTGCGGTGAGCGAGATGTTGGCCGGCAGCGCGGCCGTCTGCATTCCGAGGTCGAGATAGGCCGTCAGCAGGTAGTCATCGGCCGATACCGTGACATTTTCCATATTCAGCGTGAGGGTACCCGTCTTTTCGGAGCCGCCGTTGGTCTTGTAGAAGACATCGCTGTTGGCCGTCAGGACGAGCCGGCTGACCGAAGTGATGCCCGAAGGAACTTGCAGCAGGAGTTTCAGCACGGCGTTTTCCTTGAAGGTCGCGCCGTTGGCGCTCGCCCAGGACGAGGTGAAAGCGAAGGAGTGGTAGTCGCTCACGCCGCTGAGCATTGCGTTGTATTCCAGGTGGGCGGTGCTGCCGTTGCCGCTCTGGGTCTGTACCGTCAGGTCGCGGGCATTCATCGCGGCGGCCGATGCGTAAGTTCCCGGGTAAAGGAGGGTGTAGGGCCCGTTGAACAGGGCTTCGCCTTCAAAACTGGCGTTGTGGGCGCTGTAGCCCGGAAGGATGCCGAACAGGGAGGAACTGCCGGAGGCTCCGTTGATGCGGATGGCGTCGTCCGCCTCCCAGGCCAGCGCCAGGCTGGTGGTCTGGTCGGTCAGGCTGATTTTGCTGTCCTCGTTCAGTCCGGCTTGGATGCGGACCTTATTGCCGGGCGTCTCTTCGACAGCCTTTTCTTTGGCGCAGGCGGCCGTGATGCAGGCGACGGCTGCGAGCAGGAGGTATGAATATTGGCGCATAGTCTAAAATTCTTCTTCGTAAACAGGAGTGGCGGGCATATCACCGAGATTGCCCGAGATGGCGAGCGGGGCGACGGGCCGTACGCCCTTGGATTTCGCACGGGGCGGAATGTAGTCGGAATGTTTCATAATATCCGTCTTGCAGCAAGATTATTCGGTAAAACGGATATTGGCGGAAGTCACGCTGGTCGCGGCGCTCGAGCGGGTTCCGATGTAGTCCATATAATTGGATGCGCTGAGCGTGTAGTAGTTCCAGGTGCCGCTGTTGTAGGTGCCGATTCTGGCGCTGCTGACGCAGTTGCTGAAGGCGGCGGCCACATTGCACTGTCCGAAGAAAGTCCCGACAAGGCCGGTCGCTACGGTGCGGTCGGTGATGACGGTGCCCTTGCTGATGCAACCCTCGAAACGGCATCCGGCCATATCGACGAGGCTGACGATACCGGCCGCCGGGTTGGAGGCGGAGGAGACGAGTTTCCCGTTGAAGGTGCAGTTCTTGACGAGCATCGTCCCGGTCGCATCGTTGGAGTTGGTCGTCAGACCGACGATGCCGCCGGGGTAGTACACGACGCTGGACGAAGAGGCGCTGGTCGTGAAGGTGCCGTTGTTGACCAGGTTTTGCAGGGTGCAGCCGCTCTTGGCGTAGGCAAATCCCACCAGACCGACGGTGTGGCGCTGGTTGGCCGTCGAGGAGAAACCGGAGACGGTCACGTCGGCATTGTTGGTCACATTCCGGACGGTGCCGTCCTGCACCACGCCGGCGACGACGCCGAACTCTGTCTGGTTGGCGGGCTTGAAGGTAATCTTGCAGGAGGAGTCGATGACCAGATTCTCCACGACGCCGCCTTCCCCAATCCAGCCGAAGAGTCCCCAGGCGCGGTAGTTGATGGCGTTGTCGCACAGCATCGTCAGGTTTTTGATGGTGTGTCCCTGTCCGTCGAAATGGCCGGTAAACGGATGCCCGACGCCGATTTTGAGGGTCTTGGAAGACCAGCTCATCGTGCAGCGGCCGATGGGAATCCAGGTGCGCACGGACGAGAGGTCGATGTCGTTGAGCAGGACAATCTTGCCCTCTGAATTCTGGAAACGGCTGATATCTTCCCCGTTGTTGACGGCCAGGGCGAAGTCCACCATTTCCGCCGCATTGGAAATACCGCCTTGCGTGTCGCGGCCTTCCATGTCCGTGATCGTCCAGGGGTTGGCCTGGGCCAGTTCGGCGGCCTGGCGGGCGACGGCGCCGTTGGCGAGCGTGACCGGTGTGGAATGGGCAGTGGAGTTGACGGCGTTTCCGGAATAGGTGTAGTATTCGCCGAGCGGCAGGCCCAGGATGGGCTTCATCGCCACGTTATAGACCAGGCAGGCGGCACCGTAACGGGCGAGCCCGTAGTCCATGTGGTAGCCGTCACGGGTCATATCCATCGGGGAATTGACGCCGGACGTGCGGATGTTCTGCACATAGGTGCCGGAAGGGATGACGCCGTCGAAACCGACTTCGTTCACGGCGTGCTGCGCGTATGCGACGCAGGTCTCGTACATCTCCTTCTGGGTGGAGAAGGTCCAGTACGCACTCTGGCCGCCCATCTTGGCGAAGTCGTAGTAGGACTGGCTCATCAGATAATACATCTTGGGCGTCTTCGACTGGGTGGCCTTGATCTTGTTCACGAGACTTTGCAGGGTGGCCTTGCGTGCATCCGTCCACTGCCAGGAGCAGTTGTTGCCGGTATGCTCCTGCAAGGTGATGACATCCCAGTCTTCGCTCTCGCATATCTGCTTGAGGGTCAAACCGGTCTTGTTATTCCAGGCCATATTGTCGGGTGTCGCCGTATAGGCGTTGTTGGCCGTTCCGCTGTCAAATTCGGACTCGTATTCGGAAATCAGGTGTCCGCCGATGTAGCAGTCGATCATCTTGACTTTGCGGAATCCCATGTTCTTGAGGATGTCGGGCAGGTGCCAGACCGCATCCTGGGTGAAACTGTTGCCGATGAAGAGAATCTTCAGGGCCGGGGTCAGGTCGGGCGTTTCGGGGTCGGTGTAGAGCGTCTCGGCGCTGTGGTCGTCCAGGATGGCGTCGGCCTCATCGTCCCACTCGCT
>CADBLM010000101.1 GCA_902795445.1 uncultured Bacteroidia bacterium | reverse complement strand
TCCTAATTCATCAGATGGTTAAATGCGTTCCGGGTCATAATGGCGATGTTGGCGTGATATTTCTCCTCATAGCCATCCTCGTACTTGTAGGAATACCAGTCGTAGCAACCGGAACCGATGCAGATGATACCGCCCTTTCCGCCTGCGGCCGGATATTCCCAGGCCACGACGGCGCCGTCACCGCCGACACCGAGAATCACTCCGCCGGTACGGGTCTCCCAGGCGGCGTGGTCGTCGTAACCGCCCCAGTCGGTACCGATGTGGTACTGGGCCGTGGAATTGGTGATATGATACCCCTTGTCGGTGCAATAGACTTCATTGGCGTTGTCGCCGGCGACCAGGTCCTTATAGAGGGCGTGACCGTTCTGGCCGTCATAGATACGGAAGGACCAGGGACCGATGCAGAGTTCCGCAGCGTCCTCGTTCTTGCCCCAGCAGTTGTTGGGCGTCGTCCATTCGTCCGTGCCCGTCGTACCGATGAAGGAAGGCAGGTTGGTCGCATAGCGCGTGAAGAGGAAGGAACCGCCGGCCTCGTAGAAGGAACGGATTTGGTTCACGGCCTCCAGCGCCTCGGGAGCTTTGGAGACAAAGGCGTCGTGTCCGTCAACACCGCCGTCCACGTGGAAGTGCCACCACATCACCTTGCACTCGCTCAGGTCGATGTTCTCCGCCTTGATGTCGGCGAAAGAGGCATACAGGGACTTGGGCACATTGGCCAGCATCCACAGACAGGCTTCCTTCGCTTCCGGATCCAGGTCGGTCATCTTGGCGGGAACGCCGAGATAGAGGGCCTGCGGTTTGTCGATGACCGTCACCGTAACGGTATAGACGGCGTGGGCGGAGTTGTTGTCCACGGTATATTGGACCGGATTGGTAAAGTCCACCGAACTGCCCGAGGCCGGCGAAACGGTCGCATACGGGCTGACGACGACTTCGGGCGCGATGGCCGTAATGTCCACCGTGGCGGGGACATAGACGGATATCGTCTTGGCCTCTTCATCGATGATGCCGGTATAGATACCGTCAATCATAAAGTGCAGGATCTTCGCCTGGTCGTGCAGGACGGAGAGGGTCCAGTCGATGAGGGCGTCCCCGTTGGTGACGCGCAGCTGTTTGGCTGCGTCCATATTGAGTTTGTCGCCGGCCTTGACGTTGCACGAAGCGCCTTCGGAGAGGGCGAATTTCGTCAGCGTCATCGAAGAGGTCGTATAGATTTCCGGGATGCGGACGACAATGCTGCGGGAAGTGAGGTCTATCTTGCCTTCATTGTCATCCAGGGCAAGCGCCGTCACCATACAGTCTCCGTCCAGGTCGAAAGGCTCCGCCGCGCGCTTGTCGCAGGCGCTCAGGCCCAGCATCAGGGCCAGGGAGCAAAGCATAATGGAGAATACGTTCGTTTTCATCTTGTTTTCCATTTTTATCACCAGTTACCGATGTTCTGCGTGTAATGCCCGTTGGAGGCGGCCACCTGAGAGGCCGGGATGGGCAGATACTCATCCTTGTCGGCGGTGAAATGAGCCGAACTGTAGATGGCGCAGTGGGGAATTTCTTCCGCATAGTATTTGTTGAGCACCGTGGCGGCCTCGCCCCAGCGGACCAGGTCGAAGAAGCGCTCGCATTCCATACCCAGTTCGAGACGACGTTCCATCTTGACGATCTTGACCGCCTCGTCCTTGGTATAGGTGCCGTTGTAGGTCTTGGCGTAGAATTTGACGCCGTAGAGGGTCGGATAGTCGGAAATCATCTGCGTCGAGGAAGCGGCGCGGCTGCGGATTTGGTTGACCAGCGCAATCGCCTCGTCCGCCTGTCCGAGCTGGGCATAGGCCTCGGCCCGTTCCAGCAGGACGTCGGCATAGCGGAAGACGATGCGGTTCATCGAGGAGGCCCAGTAGGAACCCTTGATGAGGTAATCCCCCACGAGCGCGGGATCCACATTTTGCTTGAGGCTGATGTAGTAGCCATACAGGCCGTTGCCGCGGCTGTACTGCTTGTTTTCGGCCTGGATGAATTTCTTGTTGAACAGATAGGGATAACCGGGCATACCGACCGTCAGGAACAGGCGGGGATCCACATTGTCAACGGCTGCGTCGTATTTCCGGCTGTTGAAACTGTCC
>CADBLM010000100.1 GCA_902795445.1 uncultured Bacteroidia bacterium | reverse complement strand
GATGCCCGGATTCTGAAGGCCGACCGAGTTGATGAGGCCTTCCCGACATTCGGCGATGCGGGGCGTGGGATTGCCGAAGCGGGCCTCGCGGGTCGTCCCTTTGAGACTGATGCCGCCTAGCAGGTTCAGGTCATAGACTTCCTGCATTTCCAGGCCGAAGCCGAAAGTCCCGCTGGCGGGAATGACAGGGTTCCTGAGCGTCAAGTCCCCCAGTCGCACGCGAAGGTCACAGTTGCTTTTGTCCATCGGTCTTACATTACAAAAAAACAGTTCCCCAAACAGGAGAACTGCTTATCTATCTATGAGGCATTTGCATTCATTGCCGCAAAGTTACAAATAAACCGCGGAACCGCAAAAAAATTTGTTCGCCCGGCCGGGAAATCCACTTTCGCAAGATTATTTCGCCCTGATATGCAAGTACGATGACGAAACCCCTTTCGAACAGGTACATAAAAAGACGTGGGAGCTCTTGAAGTGAACCCTCCTCTTGAAAACAAAGTTGCGAAGTTTGAATCCGGAAGATTACAACAAGTAACGCCTCAATCTTTCAAAGCTAATGCTTTACCTTGCAAATTTAGAGAAATATTTTTTGTGAACAAATTTTTTTGACGGCAACAACTTGAAACGGAAGCGACTGTCATACATTCGCGCCATGAGTTTGCTCGTCAAACGGGGAGTCCGCGGCGTTCGTGGGTTCCTGCACTGACTTTGTTCGTCAAACGATGTCGGGCGGGGATGTGCCACTGAGGCGCGTAGAAAGCAGGTGCCGCAGCGAAATCGGGGTCTGCGAGGCGGGTATCGTGCCGGATATGCCCCTACAGGCCCGCCTGCGGGGATGTCCTGCCCGACATCGTTTGACAAGCCCGTTCAGCGTGACAGCGAACGTTTATCTCCCGTCGGTCCTACGGCGAGCAATACCTGGGCTTTCCCGGCCCGAGAAATCAAATTTTTTCACAGAACATCGGAAAAGAATTTCTTGTCGCGAAAATTGCTTATATTTGCGACAAAATTGAGAGACTATGGACAGCATCGAGAAAAAAATGGAGCGGATGATTCGGGAAGGGGGCGAGGGAAAGGTCTATTTCCCGGACGACTTTTTCGAATGTGGCTCGGACAAGGGGATTTCCAAAGCCCTTCAGCGCCTGGTGGCCCGCGGCGTCCTGATGCGGATGAGCCGGGGGCTGTATTGCTCGCCCATCGAAGACCGGCATTGGGGGATGGGGAAATTGATGGCAGGAGCCGACTCCGTCCTGGAGAAATACAAGTATCGCGACGGCTTCCGCACCGCCCTGTGCGGTTGCGCGGCACAAAACGCGCTGGGACTTTCCGAACAGGTCGTGATGAATCCCGTATTCAGCACAGACGGTCCCTCACGCAGGATTCATTACCGGGACGGACTTCGCCCCATCATTCTGGAACACGTCTCACCGAGGATATTCAATTACAAATCCCGCATCGTGATGCTGACCGTCCTCGCGCTGGAGGACATCGGTCCGAAAGACCTGTGGGAATTTGACACGGAGCGGATGGAAGAGATTTATGCGGAGATTCCCTATGAAGAAATTCGGGAAGACCTGAAGTCCACGCCCCGCTGGATTCGGGACATCATCCTGCAGATAAAAGGAATGAGCAACAAAAAATTCAACAAATATGATGGAAGAGTCCAAAGACGCGCCTCGTAAATACGACTTCTGGGAAGCAAGCGACGAGGATAAAATCGACCTGTTCAAACGCATCAAGAACGAAATCGGCGTATCTGTCAAAGCCGCCGAAAAAGACTGGTGGGTGTGCCACGTGATTCATTCCATCTTCCAGCTGCGCTGCGCCGAGGCCCTGACCTTCAAGGGCGGGACCTCCCTGAGCAAGGCCTGGGACATCACCCGGCGCTTTTCGGAGGATGTGGACATCTCTTTCGACAAGTCTTTCTTCGGACTGAACGGGGACACCCGTTCCCAGCGCGACCGCATCCGCAAACTGTCACGCGCCTATATCGAAAACGAAGTGGCCCGGGAACTGAAAGTGACGCTCAGCGTGTTCGGCGGATGGGAAAGCGAAGTCAAGGTCCGCCACCGCCAGGACTCGGATGCCGACCCTACCGTCCTGCTCATCCCCTACCGGAGCCTGCTCCCGGAGGATCCGTACATCAAAAGGGAAGTCAAGGTGGAGTTCAGCTGCCGCAGTCCGCGCGAGCCCCGCGAACTGCGGAGCGTAGAGCCTTTCGCCGTCCGCCTGTCCCCGCTCATCGACTACCCGAAAACGCTGATTCCGACGGTCTCGCCCCGGCGGACCTTCCTCGAAAAGGTGTTTCTGCTGCACGAGGAATTTCAGAAAAACTATCCGCGCCACAAACGGATGTCCCGGCACCTGTTCGACCTGTACAGCCTCGACAAAGCCGGATATGCCCGGCAGGCGATGGCCGACACGCAGCTCTACACCTCGCTGGTAAGCCACCGCAGCGTCTTCAACGCCATCCGGGGCATCGACTACAGCCGTCACACACCGCAGCTTCTGTCCATACTGCCGCCAACGGAAGTCCTGCCCCTTTGGGAGGAAGACTACAAAACGATGCAGGACAAGTTCATCTACGGCGACTCCCCTTCTTTCTCCGAACTGATGAAAAGCCTGCAAAGCATCCAGGACCGGCTGCACGAGATCAAATTGTAAGAGAGGCGTGGCCGTCCGCGGCCCCGTGAGCGGAAGGGACGGAATGATAATACCCGGGAAACCGCCTGCAAAATGCAGGCTCCTGGAGCAGACCCGAACTACATCAAGTGAAGGACGCGAGTAGGATTGTAACGACCGCTGTCAGTAGGGCAACGTCACCAGCCGAGCTGGGATTTGGTAAAGACGGGGCCGTCGGCACAGACGCGGCGGGGGCCGTCCTGCGTGGCGACCGTGCAGCCGTAGCAGATACCGAAACCGCAGCCCATCCGTTCTTCGAGGCTGGCCTGTCCGTCCGTAGGGCAGAGTTCGCAGACTGCCTTCATCATTACCATCGGTCCGCAGGTATAGAAATAATCATAACTCGCTTCAGCAGCGGCAAGTTGTGAGGAAGCGGGAGCAGCTGCGCCAGAGAAGGCATCCGCAGCAGCCGTTTCCAGCTGGCGGATGGCGTCGGTGACGAAACCTTTGACGCCCCGGCTGCCGTCCGCTGTACTTATGATAACATCCAGACAAGGCCGGTCTTCCGTGTCAAGCGAAGCGGAACGCTGCGGCAGCGAGCCCAGGGCACGGAACTCCTCTTCGAGGCAGATTTCGGAGGCCCTGTTGAAACCCAGCACCACCCTCACCTGCTTTCCTTCAGCAAGCAAGTCCTTGGCCAGCCGGTACAAAGGAGCCACCCCCATTCCCCCGCCCACCAGCAGGGCTTTCTGACGGCAGGCGCCGGTCTGGAATCCGCGGCCGAGTCCGGTCAGCACATCCAGGGACTCCCCTGCCTTCATCCGGGACAAGCGGTCCGTACCGTCACCAACCACCTTATACAGCAAGGTCAGCCGGCCGGGCGCATAGTCGCAGACGGAAATCGGCCGTCGGAGATATTTTCCGGGAAGGGCCAGCTGCACAAACTGTCCGCTGCCGGCGATGGCGGAGGTATCTCCGTCCAACGTCAGCAGATAACTGCCGGGCGCGACTTCATGCTGCTCCGATATGACGAATTGATTTTCTTTCATTCCTCTGACATTCAACAATGGAACTCAACGTACCAGACTCAAAGTGCCTGATACACGACACGTTTCTTACAAATATTGATCAGACATCTTCCTTTCACTTCCCAGCCGGAAAACGGGGTCGCCTTGCCCTTGGAGGCAAACTCCGCCGGGTCGATGCGATAGGACGTCTCCAGGTCGAAGAGGGCGAAACTTCCTTCGTCGATGGCCGGCCGGAGTCCGAAGATGCGCCGCGGTGCTTCCGCCATCAAATCTACCAGCTTCTCCAGCGGCAACACCCCCTTCTCCACCAGTCCGGTATAGAGCACGGGGAAGGCCGTTTCGAGTCCGACAATACCCATCGCACTCCCCCGCAGTCCCCGGGATTTCTCCTCGGCGCCGTGGGGCGCATGGTCGGTGGCGATAATGTCGATGGTACCGTCCACAAGCCCCTCCAGCAATGCCTCCCGGTCCGTCTCGTCGCGCAGGGGGGGATTCATCTTGAATCGCCCGTCTTCCTGCAAATCCTTGTCGCTGAGCAGCAGATAATGCGGCCCCGTCTCACAGGTGACGCGGACTCCGCTGCGCTTGGCCTGGCGGATGAGTTCCACGCTTTCCTTGCAGGAAATATGGCAGACGTGATAGCGGCAGCCGGTCTTGGCGGCCAGGGAGAGGTCGCGGGCTATCTGTCCCCATTCACTCTCGGAGCAGATACCTTTGTGACCGTGCATACGGGCATACTCACCGTCGTGGATATAGCCGCCGTGAAGCAGGGTGTCGTCCTCGCAATGGGCGGCAATGACGCAGTCATAACGGGCGGCGAGCCGCATCGCCTCCTCCATCCGGACCTCATCCTGTACTCCGCTCCCGTCATCGGAAAAAGCCACGCAGCTGTCTTTGAGCGCCGGGATGTCCACCACCTGCAAACCTTTCCGGCCCAGCGTGATGGCGGCATAAGGCAGGACGGTAATGACGGCGTCCCGCTCGATGGCCGCCTGCTCTACGGCGAGGGTCTGCGGGCTGTCGGGCACCGGGGAAAGGTTGGGCATCGCAGCCACCAGGCCATAGCCGCCCCGGGCCGCCGCAGCCGAACCGGTCGCGATGGTTTCCTTGTATTCAAATCCCGGCTCGCGGAAATGCACATGCATATCGGCAAGCGATGGGCAAAGCATATAGCCCGAAGCATCCACCTCTGCGATACGGCGGGAGATACCGCTGTCCGGGAAGAGCATCCCGCCCTCCCCGTAGGGAGACATCCCCTTGTCCGGAGAAATGGAATCGGCTCCGAGAAAGAGCACTCCTTCCGGCCCTACCAGCACATCCTGTCGGGAACTGCCGCCCTCCGCCACCGTGCGGACATTTTTCAGCAATAGAGATTCTGTCATTTTCAACTACATATAAAAAAACAGTTCCCTGAACGGGAACCGTTTTTGTTCTTGAGGTTACACACGCTCAATACAGGCTGGTGCGAAAATTATTTCGCGCACTCGCCGCAGCAAGTTTTGGTGCTGTCGCAGCAGGCTTTGGTGCTGTCACAGCAGGCGGTGCTGTCGCAGCAAGCTTTGGTGCTGTCGCAGCAAGCACAGGCGCAACTGTCGCAGGAAGCCTCGGCAGCTTTCTTCTTGCAGCAGTTGCCGCAAGAGCAGGAGGCAGCCAGCATCAGCACGGCGGCCATCGCAACGGAAAGGACTAACTTTTTCATAAGTATTTGATAATTAAACAAACTTTCGTACCTTAAACGCGGCAAATTTACATAATTTTCATCATTTATCAAAGTTTTCTAAAAAAAACATGAAAAAAGGCTCGAACATCACTGCCGGAGCCTTTCGAATCTAACCTAAAAACTTAAACCTATGAAAAAACTATTCGGTTTGAGCTTATTGCAAGATGCGTGCCAGAACAAAAGAAACAGAAATTATTTTTTCACAAAAAGATACCGGTCTTTTTCAAAAAAATCCTTTTCTATGGCACTATACGCATATTTTTTCGCAAAGAGGCTCCGGGTTTCACCCCCCAGATTCTCATTGATTTCCAAGGCCATCAGCGCGTCCCGTAAAAAAAGAGGCCCGGAGAACAATTTTTCAATGGCTTGATAAAACAACAACGGATGACTGTCCGGCACGAAAAGCGCCATCGAAGGTTCGTGCTCCAGCACGTTCCTGCGCATCTGCCGTTTTTCGCTCTCCCGCACATAGGGCGGATTGGAAAGCAGCAGGTCGAAAGCATCCGGTCCATATCGGGCCAACATCTCTTGCAGGGTGTTCTCCAAAGCCGGAACGTCCAGCACGTCGGCCTGCAGGAAGACGGGAGTACGCCCGAAAGAAGGAGATGAACTTGAAGATAGCGCCTCGCACTGCCCGCGGGCCACTTCCAGCGCGGCTGCGGACAAATCTACGCCGACGACAAGGGCATCGGGAAACGCACGGGCCATCGCCCAGGTGATACAGCCGCTGCCACAACAAAGGTCCAGAATCGCCCGGGGAGCCTTACATACGGTCGTTCCTTGCCCGGGACGGGACCGGGTGCCGGAAGGCGGGGCTGAGAGCGCGGGGGTGAACCGGGTGTTGCAGGCTGAGATGACACGCCGGCAGAGTTCTTCCGTCTCCGGCCGGGGAATGAGGACGGCCGGACTGACCCGCAGGCGCATTCCGAGAAAATCCGTATAGCCTAGGACATACTGCAAGGGTTCTCCGTCAGCAAGCCGCCCGAGCGCAGCCTGCAATACCGGCAAGGACGCCTCTGCGATTTCCTGCTCCGGATGCACGATATGGGCATAGGAAGTGACCCCGAGCAACTCCTCGCACAAACGGGACACCAACGCCGCCGCTTCGTCAGATGCATAGGCCGTCAAAGCCGTCCGAGCCTCCGTTATGAAATCACGCAATAACACCGCAGCAGCAAAATCGCTAAAAATCAGTCATTTGGGAAAAACGACCTACCTACATTTTCGAACCGCCGCCGGCAGGCATGGCAGCGAAGATATTGCCGCCGAAATCAGTCACCTTGAAACTCTCTTCCCTGCTGCGGGCGAAAGCCTGGGCAATCAGCGCGTCTATCACCTCCGGGAATTTCCTGCCGCTCGCCTCCCAGAGATAAGAGGAGAGGGAGCCGGGAATGGTGTTGATTTCATTGACGTAGATGCTGCGGTCCTCCTCGTCGATGATGAAATCGATACGGCTCAGGCCGTCGCAGGCAAGGGCACGGAAGGTTTCCCGGGCCAACTGCTGTATCCGCTCCGTCTCCCCTTCCTGCAATTTGGCCGGGATTTCCCGCAAGGTGGAACGCATTCCCTCGCTCTCGCCGGCAGACGCCGACTTGACACCTCCCACCGACCTGGCGCCGCCTTTGGCTCCCTTGCTGCCGCCACCTCTCATATACTTGTCCTGATAACTCAGAATCTCGCCGCTGCGGAGGGGCACTTCGCACACGGAAGCCTCACAGTCGTTGTAGTTGCCCATCACGGAGCAGTTCACTTCTTTCAGCCGGGTCACCAGGCGCTCGACGATGATACGGGTGGTGAAACTGGCGGCATAGTCCACGGCTTCGACGAATTCGGCGGTATTGTGCGCGGCCTTGATGCCCACGCTGCTGCCGCTGTTGGCCGGCTTGACGATGACCGGATAGGGTATCTTCGCTTCCAGACGGGCGGTGACGGCGTCCTTGTCGGCATACCACTCTTTGTCGTTGAACCAGAAATAATCCACGACGGGGATACCGCATTCCTTGAGGATCATCTTCATCGTAATCTTGTCCATCCCGTTGGCGGAAGCCAGGGTGTTGCAGCCCACGAAGGGTACGCCGGTACTGGTCAGCACGCCTTGCAGGGTACCGTCTTCGCAATTGGTTCCGTGCAGGGTCGGCAGGACGACATCCAGCGTCGCGAGAACGGGACTGCCCAGCAGGCCGGTCTTGACTTTATAGAGGTTGCGGTCGCCATAGACCGGCCGCATATAGACCTCCGGCGTCCCGTCCAGAAGTTTTTTCATATCCCGGTAGTTCGCCACGGTCAGCAGCGCCTCTCCGCTGTACCATTTGCCGCTCTTGGCGATATAGATGGGTACGACGTCGTATTTTTCTTTGTCCATCGATTCGAGGGTCTGCAGCGCAGTCACCACCGAAATTTCATTCTCTACGGAACGGCCTCCGAAGAGCAGTCCTACTGTGAGTTTCATAAGCTATTATATAAAGGTATCAGGCAAATCGTTTTCGTACAGGACGACATCTCCGGGCCGCACCAGCTTGTCCAGCAGCGGAAACACGACGGACAGGTCGTCCGGGCAATGGATATTTTCTTCCGTCAGCCGCACGGTCTCCTTCGGCGAAGACGCGCCGTCCGTCCGGGAAGATGCCTCCGCCATCGCCTCACGGGCGCCGGAAAGGATGGCGTCCCGGTTGACCTTGTTGACGATCATCAGCACATCCGCGCAGGAAGCCGCCTTATAGCCCAGTTTGCGGCATTCCTCCGCCTGGGCCGTCCCCAATTCGACGAAACCGGGGGTAATCAGGAACTTGCGTCCGCCCCGGAAATCGCGCAGCACATCCAGAGCCATCGCCGCGCCTTCGGGATTGGAATTGTAGGCGTCGTCGATGACCGTATAAGCGCCGCGACGGCTGACAAAGAGGCGGTGCTCGACTTGCTGGAGTTTGGCGATGGCACATTTCTGCCGCTCCGGGCTCACGCCGAGACGGGTCGCCACGGCGCAGGCGGCGAGAATATTCTGGATATTGCTCTCGCCGAGCAGGGTGGTCTTCATTATTACGCCGCCGAGTTCGAAGGAAGAGCCTTCGGTGCTGTATGCCACGTTCAGTGCCCGGAAATCCCCGTTCCGCACGCCGTAGCGCACGACGCAGCAATGCGTCGGGACGTCCCGATAGGAAGCGATGCCCGGCGAGTCCGCATTGATGGCGGCAAAACCGTCCGCAGGCAGGGCGCGGACCAGTTCGAACTTGGTTTTCTGGATATTCTCCAGCGAGCCGAAGGTCTCCAGATGCATCGGGCCTACGGAAGCGACGATGCCGATGGAAGGATGGACCAGCTCGCAGATTTCCTGAATATCGCCCGGCTGTTTGGCTCCCATTTCCACGATGAAGACCTGGTGCCAGGGCTGGAGCTGCTCGCGTACCGTCCGGACCACGCCGAGGGTCGTATTGAAGTTGCCGGGGGTCACGAGCACATTGTATTGCTCGGAGAGGATGCGGTAGAGGTAATTCTTGGTGGAAGTCTTGCCATAACTGCCCGTCACTCCGATGACAATCAGGTCCTTGTGGGCCCGCAGCCGTTTGCGGGCATCATTGTAGTACCAGCGGGAAATGGCTTTCTCCATCGGCTGGTTCACAGCGTTCGCCAGCAGGAGCAGGCACTTGGAGGCCGCCAGCAGGCAGGAAAGCGTCAGGCAGACTGCCAGCGGCAGCGCCCATCCGTTCCAAGGCAAAACCCCGGTCGAAGATGCGCCCGACAGCCGGAGCAGGCCCCATACGCCGGCACAGAACAAGAGCAGGGTCAGCAGGATATCGGTCGCCATCAGGCGTTTGACCCGGGCCGTCACGACCAGCGGAAGTTTGGCGGGGATGCGGAGCATCCAGTCCAGGAAAGCGGAGAACCAGTTTCCGGAGCCGCCCCACCAGCGCCAGAAGCGTTCGGGGCGGTAAGAATGCTGCTGAAACATCCGCAGGTCATAACGCAGGAACCAGATGAACATCGACACCCCTGCCCAGAGAAGCAGCAAGGTCGTCAATACGGCAAAAATCATCGACACCATCCTTTAGCCCTCCACGTTGAAAAAGTCCTGCATCTGCCGCCAGAATTCTTCCTTCCCTTCGACAAAGGCCGCATAATGTCCCGCGCCGGGAATGACGACGAGGCGGGTGTCGAGGATGCGTTTCTGCATCAGGCGGGCGTCCGCCAGCGGCGTGGCTGTATCGTTTTCCCCCCAGAAGAGCAGGGTCGGAGCCTGGATGAGCGGCAGACAGTCTTTCAAATCTTCGTTGACAACGCGGACGAAGACGGGTTTCATATTGGCAGACGCCGCCTTGTAATCGGCCGAGCCCTGATGGGCCCGCCAGAGTTCGAAAAGGTCGGGACGGCGGAAGACTTTCAGGACCAGGAAGCGTTTGCATTTATACAGATAGACCCGCAGCCAGTACTTGAGCGTACGCCTGGGCTTGATGCCGGCGGCATCGACGAGCGCAAGCCGGGAGACTTCGTGGCGGGAAGCGTAGCGGATGGCCATCCGGCCGCCGAAGGAGTGTCCTACCAGGGAAACCGGCCCGTCGCAATGTTCTTCGATAAAGGCCTCCAGCATCTTTACATAATCGCCGAGTCCCCAGTCCGACGGAGCCTCGTCCGAAGCACCGAATCCGGGCAGGTCGAAATTATAGACCGTATAGGAAGGGGCAAGGAGGCTGGCCAGCGGCTTATAGTACTCGTGCGTACACCCCCATCCGTGCAGGAGCAGGACCGCCGGTCCCGAGCCGCTTTGCTCGTAAAAAACGTCGAGACCCTCGTATCGATAGAACATAATCCGCTAAAAAAAGAAATTTTCCTCTTCTTCCTTCTTGCTGTCCACGTCACCGTCGCCGCCGTCGCAGTCCAGCGAGATTTCCATTCCGCCGGGAACGGCGAAACGCTCATCACCCCGGTATCCCAGCGAACGGTCCGCCCGGACTTTCGACATAAAGATGCCCCAGATGGGCAGGGCCATATTGGAACCGCCGCCGAGCGCCAGGGACTGGAAATGGATTTGCGGGTCCTCGCCGCCCACCCATACGCCGGCCGTCAGCGTCGGAGTATAGCCGATGAACCAGCCGTCGGAGTTCTCGTTGGTCGTACCTGTCTTGCCCGCGATCTCTCCGGTCAGCTTGTATTTTGCCCGCAGGCGATAGGCCGTTCCGTGATTGACGACGCCCTGCATCAGATTGGCCATCAGATAGGCGATCCGGGGATTGACGGCTTCGTGGCGTCCGTTGGTACACTCGGTCAGCACGTTGCCCATACTGTCTTCTATCTTGGTTACAAAAAGCGGCTCCACATACATACCCTTGGAGGGGAAAGTATTGTAGGCCGACACCATTTCATAGACGTTCACCTCGGCGGAACCCACGCAGATGGACGGGACCTCGGGGATGTAGCTCCCAACCCCCATCTTGTGCATCAGCTGGACCATCGGGGCCGGGCCGAAACGCTTCATCAGATAGGCGGAGATATTGTTGGAAGACTTGGAAAGCCCCCATTTGAGGGTCACGATGTTGCCGATCCACTCGTCTTTGTCGGTACTGCGGGGCGTCCAGACGGAGCCGTCGGGCAGGTAGAAAGTCTGCGGGATGTTGGCCACCTTCGTACAAGGCGTCAGCCCCTCCTGCATCGCCAGGGTATATAGATAAGGTTTGATGGTCGAACCGACCTGGCGTTTTCCCTGACGGATGTTGTCGTATTTGAAATAACGGTAGTCCGGTCCGCCCACATAGGCCTTGATATGGCCGGTGACGGGTTCGATGGCCATAAACGCCGCCCGCAGATGGGATTTGTAATAACGGATGCTGTCGTCGGGCGTCATCAGCGTATCAACGTAGCCCCGCCTGTTCCAGGAAAAGACACGCATCCTGACCGGCTGGGAGAAGGTCTTGTAAATCTCGTTGTCGGACATCCCCGTGGAATGCAGGAAACGGTAACGGTCGCTCCAGCGGCGGGCCTGCTTCATAATGCGGTCGATGGTCTCCTTGGGGACGTCTTTGGCGAAAGGACGGT
>CADBLM010000099.1 GCA_902795445.1 uncultured Bacteroidia bacterium | reverse complement strand
CCCTGTCCGCATCCGTGCCTGGCAGGATGAACAAGCCCTTGCCCGCACCGCAGCGCTCCGTCCGGAACTGCTGAAATAAAAAAGGACCGCTCCCTTCACGAGGCGGTCCCTTTGCATCGGAGACGCTTGCCTCCCTACTTCAGGCTTTCAATGACCGAACGGTTGATTTCCGCGAAGCGTTTTTCATCCACTTTGATGACTTCCCGGTCATAGGTCATAATGCCGTTGACCTCCAGTTCGACATCGGTCGTCTCCGTATAGACGGCGCCGCAGCATCCCATCGGAATATAAGCCTTGAGCATTTCCGCAAAGTCGGCATAGACCTGGATGAGTTCCCCGGCGTTCTCCATCACCTTGCCGTAACCCCAGTTCCGGTCCTGCTGCCAGAGATGTCCCTGGACCGGGAGCCCCAGTCCGCCATACTCACCGATGACATTGATGAGTTTTCCTTCGAAGGCCTTCATCGCCGGACAGGCATAGTGGTGGACATCCTGAATGTCACCGCAGAGGGCATAGTTGCCGCCGGAAGACTCGTTGATCAGGCGCGTATTGTCCTTGGCACGGGTGAATTCCACGGCCTTCGGGGTATCGAACTGTCCCCAAGCCTCGTTGAAGGGCACCCATACGACGATGCACTGGAAGGATTTGACGGCGTCGATAATCTCACCCCATTCCTTATAATAATTGTCTTTCCACTCCTGCGGAATGACACAGTCGCTCCCCCCGATGAAACTGTCGGAAGACCATTTGTTCTTGGTATTGCGGCGCACCTCTTCATTACGGGCATCGACCTGCGCTCTGCGGCTGCAATGGTCGCCGATGCAGGGCATATCCTGCCAGACGACGATGCCCAGTTTGTCGCACCAGTAGTACCAGCGGGCCGGTTCCACCTTGATGTGCTTGCGAATCATATTCCAGCCCCATTCTTTGGTCTTGATGATGTCATACTTGAGCGCCTCGTCGGTCGGAGCCGTATAGAGTCCGTCCGGCCACCAGCCCTGGTCGAGGGGACCGAACTGGAACATCGGCTGCCCGTTCAGGTAGATACGGTTGTACGTGTTCGAACGCCGGTCCGCCTTGCCGGGTTCCTTGACCTTGGCAATCGTACGGAGCGTCGTGTAACCTTTGACACAGTCCACCGCCTTGCCCTTCTTGAGCAGGGCGATGTCCAAATCATAGAGGAAGGGCGTATCCGGGCTCCAAAGTTTCGGTTCCGCAACGGCTATCTGCTGACCTTCACCGACGAGCGTCGTTCCGTCGAAGAGTTTGACGCTGACGGCGTCATAATCGCCGGAGGCTTTGACTTCGATGGAGAGTTCCTTCTTCTCGGCATTCCAGACGGGGTAATAGGATTCGATGGCCGCCTTGGAAGGAACGGGCTCCATCCAGACCGTCTGCCAGATGCCGGTCACCGGCGTGTACCAGATGCTGACGGGAGCCGCCTCGCTCTGCTTGCCACGGGGAATGTAACCGCGGTCCGTAGGGTCGGTCACCTTGACCCGCAGGGTCTGTTTGCCGGATTTTTTCAGCGCGGAAGTAATATCCAGGGCAAAAGGCGTATAGCCGCCCGTATGCTCTCCGACTTTGATGCCGTTCACCCAGATTTCACTGCTCCAGTCCACGGCACCGAAATGCAGGAGAATCCGGTTGCCCTTGCGCCACTTGGCCGGGACATTGAAACTGCGCTCATACCACAATGCCTTCCCTTCATCCACACGTTTTTGAACGCCGGACAAGGATGACTCCACGCAGAAAGGAACGAGAATCTGTCCTTCCGCCTTATTGTACGAATCGCTTTGCGGAAGAATGGCATAATTCCACAATCCGTTGAGATTCTGCCACTCGCTGCGGACCATCTGGGGGCGGGGATACTCCGGAAGCGGAGACTTGGGATTGACCTCGGCGGCCCAGCGGGTCTTGATCATATCGCCGGCCGGAGCCCACTCTGCGGCGGAGGCAAGCCATCCGATGCTCGCCAACGTCAGGATAAGAAAGATTTTTTTCATAAATTAAATATTAAAGTGGTGAATTATTGTTATAGAAAAAAGAAACGCCGGAGCGCGTCCACATCCTCCACGACGGCATCGGGCGCCGCTTCGACGAGCGCATCGGTCCGACGATACCCCCAGGTGACTCCGACCGTCGCCATACGGGCAGCCTTGCCGGCTTCCACATCCGTCCAGGAATCCCCCACCATACAGCAGCGGGCATCCGCCGGGAACGGCTTCTTCAGTTGCAGCAGCATATCCGGCTCCGGCTTGCGCAGCAATCCATCCGTCTCTCCCAGCACGCAACCGTCCGGGATAAAGGGATAAAAACGGGCGCAAAGCATTCTTGTGCCTTCGATGAATTTGTTGGAAGCGACGGCCACGGCCGTGCCCGCCTGTTGCAAGTCCCGCAGGAGTTCCGGCATCCCCTCATAGGGACGGGTCTGCACGTCGATATGCGAGACATAGTAGTTCTTGAAATCCCGCAAAGAGGCTTCCAGCACTTCTTCGGAAGGGTCTCCAAGGGCCTGGAGACAAAGATTGCGCACGCCGTTTCCGACCATCTTCTTGTATTCTTCCACCGTGTGGCCGGGCAGTCCGCGCCGGGCAAGCGCGTCGTTGACAGCCGCACTCAAATCCGGCAGCGTATCGAGAATCGTCCCGTCCAGGTCGAAGATGACGAGGTCGAATTTTTTCATCGGCGGCTGCTGTTTGCGATGGATATGTAATAAAGGAGGGTTGCCAGGGAGCCCAGCGCGGCAATAACATAGGTATATGCCGCCCAACGAAGCGCATCGACAGCCATTTCACGGGTGTCACTGTCTGCAATATGCTTTTCTTCCAGCCACTCCACGGCGCGGGAAGAAGCGTTGACTTCTACGGGAAGGGTGATGAAAGAAAACAAGGTCGTCAGGGCGAAAAGGGCGATACCCAGCCAGAGGATCGACGGGAAACGCTCCACGAGGATGACGCCCGCCAGCAGGACCCAGCTGACAATCTGGCTGGAAAAACTCACCACGGGGACCAGCGCGGAACGCAGCTTCAAGGGAGCGTAGCCCCGGGCGTGCTGGACGGCGTGGCCGCACTCGTGGGCGGCGATGGCGGCCGCCGCTATCGAGGAAGAAGCATAGACTCCCTCGCTGAGATTGACGGTCATATCCGCCGGATTGAAATGGTCGGTCAGACGTCCCTTGATACAGGTTACCCTGACATCGGTGATACCGTGGTCGGCCAGCATCTGCTGCGCCACCTGCGCACCGGTCAACCCGCTGCGGGAAGGCACTTTGGAATACTTGTCAAATTTGGAATTCAATACGGCCTGGATGACATAACTCGCCACCATTACCACAATCATTATCAGCCAGATATTCATAACCCAACATATTAAAGTTTTCAAAGTTAACAAGAATTTTTCATTTTTTAGGACAAAATCTACAATATTTCAGATAATTCCTTATATTTGCTTGTTGAAAAATTCTAATTTTATGGAAAAAACATATCTTGAAAATGCCCAAGCCTGGCTGAACGGCAATTTTGATGAAGAAACCAAAGCGGAAATCCGCCGGATGATGAAGGAAGACCCCGCCGGTCTGGAAGATGCTTTCTATCGCAATCTGGAGTTCGGCACGGGCGGCCTGCGCGGCATTATGGGCGTCGGTACCAACCGGATGAACAAATATACCGTCGGTATGGCGACCCAGGGCCTGGCCAACTACATCAAGAAAAACTGCGGCACCGCAGACCACTGCGTCTGCGTGTCCTATGACTGTCGCAACAACAGTCCCGAGTTCGCCCGGATTACGGCGGACGTCCTTTCGGCCAACGGCATCAACGTCTATCTCTTCGAATCGCTCCGCCCGACCCCCGAGATGAGCTATTCCGTCCGCAAGAAAGGCGCGCTCGCCGGCGTGATGGTGACGGCTTCCCACAATCCCCGCGAGTACAACGGCTACAAGGTCTCCTGGTCCGACGGCGGTCAGATTACCTCCCCCGTGGACAAGGACATCGTGGCGGAAGTGGCGGCCATCACCGACCCTTCGATGGTCAAATTCACGCCCGACGCCGGTACGAAGGCCGGTTTCATCGAGATGATGGGCGCCGATATGGACAAGAGTTATCTGGACGACATCCTTTCCCTGATGCTCTCTCCGGGCAGCGTGTCCCGCCAGCAGGACAAGATTAAAATCGTCTATACCCCGCTGCACGGCTGCGGTGTCAAACTCGTCCCGATGGCCCTCGAAAGACTGGGTATGACCCACGTGTACCACGTCCCCGAGCAGGATGTGAACGACGGCAACTTCCCGACGGTGATGTCCCCCAATCCCGAAGAGCCCTCCGCCCTGAAGATGGCGATAGAAGTGGCCGACCGCGAAGGGGCCGACATCGTACTCGCCTCCGATCCGGACGCCGACCGCCTGGGCATCGCCGTACGCGACAATGAGGGCAAGATGGTGCTCTTCAACGGCAACCAGACGGCCTCGCTGATGACCTACTACATCCTCAACCGCTGGAAAGAACTGGGACGTCTCGACGGCCGGCAATACATCGTCAAGACCATCGTGACGACCGAGTTGATGCGGGCGATCGCCGAATCCTTCGGTGTGGAAGTGTTCAACGTCCTCACCGGATTCAAGTTCATCGCCGAGGTCGTCAAGGCGAATGAGGGCAAAAAGACCTTCATCTGCGGCGGAGAGGAAAGTTACGGCTTCAACGTGGGCGAATTCGTCCGTGACAAGGATGCGCCCGTGTCCTGCTGCACCGTCGCCGAATGTGCGTGTTGGGCGGCCGACCAGGGCCTCACCCTCTATCAGCTGATGGAGAAGATTTATCAGGAATACGGCTACTATCGCGAGGGACTTGTCTCTCTGGTCCGCAAAGGCAAGGCGGGCGTCGAAGAGATTGCCGCGATTATGACGGACCTTCGCAACAATCCGCCCAAGGACCTTGCCGGCTCCCCCGTCGTCAAGGTCGTGGACTACAACCAGCCCGAGAAGACCGGCCTGCCCAAGAGCAACGTGCTTCAGTTCTTCAGCCAGGCCGGCGACGTCGTTTCCGTCCGTCCGTCCGGCACGGAGCCCAAGATCAAATTCTACTTCGGCGCACACGGAGCAGACGCCGACGCCAAGATTGCGAAACTCAAAGCGCAGTTCGCCCGTTAGAGCTTGATATCTTCCAATGCGAGTTTGGGGACGTAATGAATCCCGTCCCGACGATAATACTCGTGGCTTTCCCCTTCGTGGATGGTCACGAGTTTTATTTTTTCCGCCGGACGGCCGACGGCGAATACGGCCAGCGGCTCCAACGGAAGAGCCAGTCCGTCCCGTAGGGCCGCCTTGTCGAAATTGCGGACAATGACGCCCCCCAGACCGATTTCCACGGCCTTCAGTCCCATACTCTGGAGACTCATCCCCAAATCGATATCCAGCACGGGATTTTCCGCCGTCGTCCCGCAGACGACGATAAAGGCGCCGGGCTCCGTTCCGGGCAACGGGAGCCCCCATTCGGGATGGGCGCCGGCCAGTTTGATGCAGGACAGGACCACGGCCGCCTCCTGCGGCTCGCAGACAGCCCGGAAGCGCAGGCGCTGGGCGTTCATACCGGAACCGATGCGGGTATTGACCGCAAGGATGCTGTCAAGCTGGCGGGGATGGACGGAATACGATGCGTCAAAGCCCCGGTAACTGCGGTTTTTCAGCAGCAGCGTGTCGAGAGAAGGGCGGCCGGAATGATTTCCGCCGCCCTTTCCGAATACTTCTTCGTAACGTTTTTCGAGATAGTTGTCTGCCATCGGCCTGGTTTTATTTCCCGGCGGACTTGCCTGAGGAAGAAGAATCTTTGAAGAGTTCCCTGAGGCTGCCGATGCTGCTGAGCATAGCCGAAGCTTCATAGGGCAGATACACCGTCCGGGTATCCTCGCCGGCAGTCATCCCTTCGAGGGCCCGGATATACTTTTCCGCCAGCATATAGTTGGCCGGAGAGATGTCGGAATTGCCGATGGCGGCCGACACTTTCGCAATGGCTTCCGCCTCGGCGTTGGCGACCGCGATTTTCGCCGCGGCTTCACCTTCCGCCAGCAGGATATTGGTCTGCTTTTCGGCATCGGCCTGATTGATCTTCGAGGTCTTCTCGCCTTCGGACTTCAAAATGGCCGCCTCCTTCTCTCCCTGGGCACGGAGGATTTTCGCCCGCTTTTCGCGTTCGGCCTGCATCTGCTGCTCCATCGCCTCCTTGACCGAAGCCGGAGGGGTGATGTCCTGTACTTCGACCCGGTTGACCTTGACGCCCCATTTGTTGGTCGCGTCGTCAAGCACATCGCGGAGTTTGGTGTTGATGGTATCGCGCGAGGTGAGGGTCTCGTCAAATTCGAGTTCACCGATGACATTCCTCAGGGTCGTCTGGGTCAGTTTTTCGATGGCGTCCGGAAGGTTGGCGATTTCGTACATCGCCTTGACCGGATCCATAATCTGATAATAAAGGATGGCGTTGATGCTGGTCATCACATTGTCCTTCGTAATGACGCTCTGCGGCGGAAAGTCGATGAGCTGCTCGCGGAGGTCGATTTTTTTGGTCAGGCGGGTCCGGACCAGCTGCCGTCCGCTGACATCCGTGGTGACATAGCGGTAATACATCTCGCGGGGACGGTCGAGGATGGGCCAGATAATGTTGACGCCCGAAGGAAGGGTACGGTGATATTTGCCCAGCCTTTCAATAATCTGCGTCTCGCTCTGGGAGACAATCATCAATCCTTTCACGACAAAAAGGAGGACGACAAGGACGATAATGCCGAGAATAATGTACAATCCGGTCATAATGATAGGGTTTTTACGGTAAGAATGATGCTGTCTATGCTGACGACCTCGACGGCCGTTCCCTTGGGAATGAATCCTCCGTCCATGCTGACGGCCTTCCAGTCATCCCCGTCGATGGCCACCCTCCCGGAACCGGTCCGGGGGTCGATATCCGACGAAACTTTCCCTCTTTTTCCGACCAAGGCGTCGGCATTGGTCTTTTTTTCAGCCTTTTCCTTGAAGAAAAGTTTGAGAACGAGGGGACGGATGAAGACAAAGGCGAAAAAGGAAAAAAGGGCAAAGAGCGCAATCTGCCACCACAAAGAAAGAGAAAAAGCCGCACCGACGGCTGCGGCCAGCGCACCGGCAGTGAAGCACGCGACGGCAAAACCGCTTGTAAAAATCTCGATGATGAAAAAGACAAGCGCTGCGATAATCCAAATATGCCAAGGCTGTATCATAGCGCAAATGTACATAAATGACGGCAAAAGAACAAATAATTATCCGAGCACAAAAAACGGCGAAGGAGTCTGCCGGGGAAGGGTACGCAGCACCGGAACGGAGCCGGGATGGCTTTTCACATAGTCTCTGACGGCCCCGGCGCAGGATTCATACGCGAGCGCGGGGGTATTGTTGTTTTCGCTCAGGTGACAGAGAAAAATTTCCTTGAGCCCGGGATGGAGGATGCGCCGCAGGGCCGAAGCCGCCTCGTCGTTGGAAAGATGTCCGCAGCCCTGACAGATGCGCATTTTCAATTCGTGGGGATAGGGACCGGCCATCAGCATATCCACGTCGTAATTGGACTCCATCACCAGGAAATCCGCCTCGCGGGCCATAGCCACGGCTTCGTCCGTCATCCGCCCCACATCGGTCATAATGACGAACGTTCCCTCCGGCGTGCGGATCCGGTAGCCCAGCGTGCGCGTCGCATCGTGCGGCACGACGAAGGCGCGGATGAAATAGGGTCCGGCCTGCGTCTCCCCGTCTTCGGCCAGCAGGGCGCGGCAGGAAGCGATGTAGTCCCGGGTAAATGTATGGCGGGCCAGGGCTTCGTGCAGGACGGCATCGGCATAGACCGGTTTTTTCAGCCGCTTGCAGAAGGAGCCCAGGTGGCGGACGTGGTCCAGATGGTCGTGCGTTACGAGGACGGCGCTGAAGGAGGACGGGTCCATCCCCTCTTCCGTCAGATATTTCTTGAGCCGGCGCAGGCTGATGCCCGCATCCACGACCAGTCCGTCTTTTCCGTCTCCCAGATAATAACAATTGCCGCAACTCCCACTGGAAAAGCTCTTGAATTTCAACATTATTTTCCCTCCTCGCAATACTTCTTGATGACCCCGTAGGCATCCGCAACGCCCAGTT
>CADBLM010000098.1 GCA_902795445.1 uncultured Bacteroidia bacterium | reverse complement strand
GGTCAACATTACCCAGCTGGTGCTCCATCTGTCCGTGGGCAATCTGGCGATGTCCTGCGTGAGCGCCCTCTACCTCGTCAACGGGGTGGCCTCGCTGTTCCACTGGAAAAAACTCAAATAAGCCGCTTATGAAACCATTGCTCGAAATACACGGCCTGCACGCCCGGGTGGCCGGGAACGAAATCCTCAAAGGCATCGACCTCGCCATCGGAGAAGGGGAAATCCACGCCGTGATGGGACCCAACGGGGCCGGCAAGAGTACCCTCAGCGCCGTCCTGACCGGCAAACCCCAGTACGAGGTGACGGAAGGAAGCGTCCGGTTCAAGGGGCAGGACCTGCTGGCGATGAGTCCGGAAGAGCGTTCCTGGGCCGGCATTTTCCTCTCGTTCCAGTATCCCGTCGAAATTCCCGGCGTGAGCATCACCAATTTCCTCAAGACGGCCCTTGCCTGCCGCCGCAAGGCCCAAGGCCTGCCCGAACTGGCGCCTGCGGAGTTTCTGGCGCTGCGGAAAGAAAAGATGGCCCTTGTGCAGATGAAGCCCGAATTTGTCAAACGCGACGTGAACGTCGGTTTCTCGGGCGGCGAGAAAAAGCGCAATGAAATTTTCCAGATGGCGATGCTGGACCCGGACCTGAGCATCCTGGACGAGACCGACAGCGGCTTGGACGTAGATGCCCTCCGCATCGTGGCCGAAGGGGTCAACCGGCTCCACACCCCGCAGAAATCCACCATTGTGATTACCCACTACCAGCGTCTGCTGGACTATATCGTGCCGGATTACGTGCACATCCTCAAAGACGGCCGCATTGTCCGTACCGCCGGACGCGAACTGGTCGCACAGATTGAGGAAAAAGGCTACGAAAGTTTCTGATATGGAGAAGGTGATGCTCATAGACGGACAGCGTCCGGACGTGACCGGCGGGGCCGGGACGCTGGATATCCGCCTCGCCGCGCAGGAGCGTCTCTCGCTGGTGCTGCTTGTCCTGCCGGCCGGAGAGGAGGAGGTCACGCTTCCCATCCGCGTAATGATGGACGGGGAAGGGGCTGATTTCCAACTCAATGCCCTCTGTATCTGCGGAAAAAAGGAAAAGGTCTCCGTCAAGGTCCATCTTGAACATCTGGTGCCCGGCGCTTCCTCCCGGCAGCTCATCCGTTGCGTGGCCGGCGGCGAAAGCCGCGTCTCCTTCGACGGCCTCATCAAGGTCCTTCCCGGCGCGCAGCGTACCGAGGCTTTCCAGACTTCGAACAACATCCTCCTGTCCGAGCGGGCCAAGGTCAGCACGCAGCCGCAGCTGGAAATCTATGCCGATGACGTGAAATGCTCCCACGGGGCGACGACCGGCACTTTGGACGAGGATGAACAATATTATATGCGTTCCCGGGGCATCACCCTCGAACAGGCCCGCCTTCTCCAGTTGAGAAGTTTCGTCTGGCCCGTCCTCGCGGCCGTCTCCGACGAGCAGCTGCGCGGTCGGCTCGACGACCGGGTCCGGCAGGCGCTCTCCCGGCTCTAACCCCGCTCTTATGCTCCTTCATCCCGGCATCAAGGTCAATCTCGGTCTGGACATTCTTCGCAAGCGCCCGGATGGGTATCACGATATCGAAACGCTCTTCGTCCCCTGCGACGACTTCCACGATACCCTCGAAATCGTTCCGGCGGACGAGCCTTCGCAGCTGGTCTTCGACTGGCTCCGGAACCATCCGGCGCAGGCCTCAGGCTCCGTCCCGGACGCCCCGGTCCTGCGGCAGGAAATCAGCGCGGACGGCAAGGTGATGATGAGCATTTTCCGGCAGGAGGGGGTGCATTGGGACCCGATGAAGGACCTCTGTGTCAAGGCTTACCGTTTGCTGGAGGCGGATTTTTCGCTTCCGGCCGTCAAGATCGCACTGGAAAAAGGCTCGCCCGTCGGGGCCGGCCTGGGCGGGGGAAGCGCCGATGCCGCCTGCGCGCTGAGGGCCTTCAATGAACTTTTTTCCCTCGGCCTCTCCGACCCGGACCTGGCCGCCTATGCCGCCCGGCTGGGCAGCGACTGTCCCGTTTTCGTGTACAACCGTCCGATGCTGGGCCGCGGAAGGGGAGAGGTGCTGACGCCCTGTCCGATGGAGGATTTTTTCCGCCGCTACTATATTAAGGTATATGTACCCGAAGGCATCAGCGTTTCCACGGCGCAGGCCTATGCCGGCGTGACTCCCGCCGTGCCGGATACTTCGCTGGCGCAGCGTCTGGCCGAGCCGGTCGCCCGCTGGAAGGATGTGCTGTTCAACGCTTTCGAACCCGGCATTGTCCGTCGGTATCCGCAACTGGCGGACCTGAAGGCCCGGATTTATGCGGACGGCGCCCTCTATGCCGCGATGTCCGGCAGCGGAAGCGCCTTTTTTGGCGTTTTCGAGCGCAATCAGCAATAATTTTTTGCGATTGAAATATCTTTTTTTTACTTTTGCGGGTTATGAAAGTGAAAACCAATTACAATAGTGTTATGAAAACAACTAAAAAAATTCTGACGGGGGGGGTACTCCTGTTCTCCCTTCTTAGCGTATCTTTCTGTACGAAAGAGAATTCTAATGGCGGTGACGGACAGACGGGACCGACCGGTCCTGTGGTGCTTTCCGAAAGGGCCAACTGCTTTGTCGTGAAGCCCGGCGCCTATGTCGCTTTCGATGCCTGCATGGGCAATTCTTCCACCAATGTCGCCTTTGACAAGGCCGGTCTGGTCTGGCAGGACAACAAGGACCTGGTCGAGTCCGTCGCCAAGGACGGAGACAAAATTGTCGTAAAACTGGCCGATGGACAGGAGGGGAATGCCGTCGTCTGCGCCATCAGCGAAGCCGATACCACCTGGAGCTGGAGTCTCTGGGTGCTGAACGATAACATTCAGGATGTTGCCGTCTCGACGGAAGCCGGCAGCGCCACTTTCATGGACCGCAATGTCGGCGCCTTGTCGGCAACGGCAATGGATGCCTCTTCCATCGGCAATGTCTATCAGTGGGGCCGCAAGGACCCTTGGGCCGGTCTGGATTATGAAGGCTCCCTCAAGAAGATGTATGCCCTTGACGGGGAAGAAGTCGTCCGGGGCTATGTTACCCTTCCCGACGAGACCAAGAGCAATGTGGACAATGCGGTCGCGACCCCGATGACCCACTGGTATCAGGTTTATGCTTCGACATCAAAAGGCAACTGCTCCTGGCTTTCCACGGCTTTCGATGCCGAAGAAATCGCCAGCGCCGACACCCTATGGAACAACAACGGCAAGAAGACCATCTACGACCCCTGCCCCGCCGGATACAAAGTGGCATCCCAGGCGGACTGGAATGTCGTGAAGGGCTATGCGACGGCCGAGCCTGCCGATACGACCAAAATCATCGATCCCGCTTACACGGTCTCCGAGGAGGTCTCCGGGAAATGGGCGGAAAAATATGCCTATCAGTATAGCAAGCAAGTCCAGTTCCGTGGCGGGAAATGGGGCCCTCTGACGCTGATGGTCAACGGTGAAATCACGCATCAGTTGGGCATCGGAAAGAATGTGGGCGCCTTGCAGCCGACCGCCGAGATTTGGACGGCCAACATCGATCCCAATTTCAAGGGCAGCAAGAGCAATTTCCGAGCGTACGCCACGGTGCTGAACGCCTCCTGGGTCTCAACCGACCAATATCTGAAGATGGGCAATCTCAATACCGCTTCCGGTCTCAATCTGGCGCACGAACTGCCGGTACGCTGCGTGAAGGAGAC
This sequence comes from uncultured Bacteroidia bacterium, assembly GCA_902795445.1. Classification (GTDB taxonomy): domain Bacteria; phylum Bacteroidota; class Bacteroidia; order Bacteroidales; family UBA932; genus Cryptobacteroides. The sequence goes on along the minus strand of CADBLM010000098.1, from coordinate 8,300 downwards.
AGTCGCCGCCGAAGAGTAAGTCCGGGGAGTTGGGCAAGATGAAGAAATATCTATCTCTGCTGATGGCGGCTGCAATGCTCGCCATCAGCGTTTCCTGCAGCAAAGAAAATACCGACGGGAAAGGCAGTGGTAATTATGGCGACCTGGCCATTTTCTGGGGCGCCGATGAATATGCGGTCGAGGCGGGACAGAGCGTGGCGATGTCCTTCACGGTCGTCGGTACGGAAGGTGCCGCCGTCAAATGTACGGCCGAGGTCAACGACGAAGATTATACCTGCAAAATCAAGGTCAATCCCGACTATACCGGCGTGGTGACCGTGACGGCGCCGGATATCGTCCTCAAGAAGAAAAATCTGAAAGTGACGCTGTCGGTGACCGACAAGGCGCACGGCCGCGCGGAAGAGCAGGAAGTCCTCCTGGTATCCAACAAATCCGAGGATCTCTCCGTCAGCCTGGCTGCCGACATCAAATCGATGGCGGCCAAGGCGGGCTCTTCGTTCGACGTTCCTTTTGTCATCGGCGGTCTCTCTTCGGCCGTCCTCAAGACCCGGACCGTCACCCTCAGCAGCGGCTGGGACGCTTCCACGACCTGGCCCACGGTGGAAAAGCCCACCGGAATCATCCGGGTGACGGCTCCTGCGACGCTCGGCAACAGCCTCAATATCAAAATCGACATTGCGGATGATTACACCCGTACCGCACAGATGGATGTGACCATCGGCATCGTTCCCATCGAAACGACCGCCGGTGCGGCCAACAGTTTCATCGTGGCTCCCGGCTCGACCCTGACCATCAATGCCGTCAAGGGCAACTCTACGGAGCAGCTCGACTTTGACAATGCCGGACTCGTCTGGCAGGACAACAAAGGGATGGTCAAGTCCGTCTCCGGCAACGGTACGGAGAAGGTCGTGGTGGTCTCCCTCACGGCCGGCAAGGAAGGCAACGCCGTCGTATGCGCCCGCAAGGGAGATGTCATCGTATGGAGCTGGCACGTCTGGGTCACCGATTATGATCCCGATGAGGATCCTTTCGTATGGACCAATGGCGACAATGTCAGCTTTACCTTCATGGACCGCAACCTGGGCGCGATGAGCAATGCTCAGAAAGACTGGAAGTCCTTCGGCCTCTTCTATCAGTGGGGACGCAAGGACCCCTTCGTCAGTTCCACGGGGCTGGAGTCTTCGGTCGAAGCCAAGATGTACGACATCGACGGCAACGAAGTGGAAACCAAAGTGCAGGACCGTCCTGCGACCGAAGGCAACGGCAACAACCTCGAACTGTCCATCGCCCATCCCGACGTTTTCCTCTCCTGCACCAACAGCAACCTGCCGCGCGACTGGTTCGCATCCCGTTCCGCCGGTCAGAACAACGATTTGTGGGGTGGAGACTCCGGTCTCAAGACGATTTATGACCCCTGTCCGGAAGGCTGGACCGTTCCGGCGGCGGGAGATCCCTGGAAATTCCGTTTCCAGTATGAGAAAGAGGGAAAACTCAACGATTCCCATCCCTATAATCCGGAAAAACCCTGGTATATCGATGACGAGAGCCTGGGCTTCCGTTACAAGACGGAAGGCGGCAAGGAATACTGGTTCCCCTTCCCCGGCAAGCGCGAGGTGGCGGACGGCTTTGTTTCCGGCGTAGGAGGCGGTGCGCAGATTCATACGCGCAGCACTTCGCAGACTTACTGTGTCGTGGAAAGTTTCGCCTGGGGCAACCCTTCTTCCGAGTTCCAGCTCAACCGTCCGTATGGTAATTCCGTCAGATGTATAAAAGAATAATTATCATCGCTTTTCTTCTGCTGGCCCCGTTCTTCTCACAAGCGTGGGCCGGCAGTGTGAAAGGCATCGTCAGACAAGAAAGCGACGGCGATCCGCTTACCGGGGTCGCCGTCACTGACGAAAAGGCAGGCCGTTCCGTCATCACCGACGGCGAGGGCCGTTTCGTCATCGAAGCCTCGGAAGGGACAGAACTGACCTTCTCGTTCCTGGGCCTGCAGACCGAAACGGTCACGGTCGGCCGGCAAAGTTTCATAGAGGTGTTCCTGCGGGAAGACGCCAAGGTGCTTGACGACGTCATTGTCGTGGCCTACGGCACTTCCACCAAGGAATCCTTCACCGGCTCGGCAGAAGTGGTCCGCGCCGACAAAATCAAGGACCGTCCCGCGACGGATGTGACCAAGATGCTGGACGGACAGGTCTCCGGCGTGATGACCACTTCCGGCAGCGGCCAGCCGGGCAGCGGCTCCGACATCCGCATCCGCGGCTTCGGCTCCATCAACGCCTCGAATGCGCCGCTCATCGTCGTGGACGGCGTGCCCTTCGACGGCGACCTCAATTCCATAGGCAGCGCGGACATCGAGAGCATTTCCGTGCTGAAGGACGCTTCGGCCGGCGCCCTTTACGGGGCCCGGGGCGCCAACGGCGTGCTTATCATCACCACCCGCAGCGGAGAAGAGGGAGGGATGACCGTCAGCCTGAGCGCCAAGGCGGGCGTCAATTCCCGTTCGCTCCCTTTCTACGAGACGATGGATGCCCGGCAGTATATGGAGCATATCTGGCGTGCGAGTTACAACGATATGGTCTATTCCGAAGGCTATCTGCCCGAAGATGCCCTGCCGCTGGTTCCGGGACGTGTCTCGTCCACTTTCCTCGGGCAGGACGGGCAGTACAACCCCTTCAACCTTCCGCTCGCTTCCCTGTATGACGCGGACGGGAAAATCGTTCCCGGCGCCACGCAGAAATGGGACGAAAACTGGCTCAAGGAGGCGATGGCACCTTTCCCCGTCCGCCAGGAATACCAGGTCGGCATCAACGGGGGCGGATCCAAGGCCCGTTACAGGGCCTCTTTCAGTTTCCTCGACGACCAGGGGACCCTCAAGACGACCTCCTTCCGCCGCTATACGGCACGTGTGGGCGGAGATTTCCAGCCCCGGAAATGGTTCCGGCTCGGCGCCAATATCAACTATGCCCACTCCGACAGCCGCTTCCTCGGCGCCGGCGGGAGCACCGGCAACAATGTCTGGTACTCCGCGATGATGATGGGCCCCATCTATCCTTTGTACAAGAAGAACGCCGACGGCAGCGATGTCCTCGAAAACGGACAGCGGGTCTTCGACTACGGCGCTTCCCGTCCGGCGGGCGCGCAGAACAACCGCAACAGCGTCGCCACCCTCTTCGACGACGGCTATGCCACCGCCGCCGACAATGTCAGCCTCCGCGCCTATGCCGCCTTCGAATGGAAGGGGCTGGAACTTTCCACGCATATCGGGGTGGACAATACCAATACCAACGAGGATACCCGTTACAACCGCGTCTCCGGCAATGCGGCCGGGACCGGGCGGCTCACCAAGGAAGCACTCAAGACCCTGAGTTATACCTGGAACCAGCTCCTGTCCTACAAGCACGATTTTGCAGGCGGGCATCATCTGGACTTGATGGCCGGGCACGAGTTCTACGGCTATCGCGACCGCTACATCCTGGCGGCGCGGACCGGTTTCCCTTTCGATGAATTTAAAGAACTGGCGCTGGCCTCCACCCTGGCCGAAGCCAATTCCGCTTCCGACCGCTACTACATCGATTCCTGGCTCCTGCGCGGCAATTACAGTTATGCGGACCGCTATTATTTCAACGCCAGTTTCCGGATGGACGGTTCTTCCCGTTTCGAAAAAAATCACCGCTGGGGCGCCTTCTGGTCCGTTGGCGCATCGTGGCGGATTTCCCAGGAGCCTTTCCTGCGGGATGCCTCCTGGCTCAACAACCTGACCCTCAAGGCCAGTTACGGCGTCCAGGGGAATGACAACCTGGGCTCATACTATGCCTGGCAGTCGCTCTACAGCATGGCCTATCCCAATGCCAACCGCAGCGGCGCCATCATCACCTCCCTGGAAAACGCACAGGTCACCTGGGAGAAAAACGGCAACCTGAACGTCGGCCTGGAGATGCGCATCTTCGACCGTTTCAGCACGACGCTGGAATATTTCAACCGCACGACCACCGACCTGCTGCTGGATTATCCGCTGCCCATTTCCACGGGATTCACGGGCTATTATGCCAATGTCGGCAGTATGGTCAACCGCGGCGTGGACGCGACTTTCAGCGTGGATATCTTCTCAGGAAAGGACTACAACTGGAACGTCACCCTCATCGCTTCCAGCCTCTCCAACAAGGTGCTCAAACTCACCGGTGACGGCAGCGATATCGTCAGCGGCAATTTCCTCATCCGGGAGGGGGAGCCCGTCAATACCTTCTATCTGGCCCGCAGCGCGGGTGCGGATCCGGCGACGGGACAGCAGCTCTACTGGGCCTACCGGAAAGATGCGGCCGGCAACAGAATCGCGGGCAGCGAGTACATCACCAACGATGCCACGCTGGCCTCCTCCTGCAAATACCTGCTCGGCAGCCGTATTCCCATCGCTTACGGCTCCCTGGCCACCTCCGGTTCCTGGAAGGGCATTGACGCCAGCCTGCTCTTCACCTGGTCCGTCGGCGGAAAAGTTTATGACAGCGTCTATCGCAGCCTGATGGAGCCGTCGTATCCCGGCCAGACCTATCACGTCAACGCCCTGCGCAGTTGGACGACGCCCGGTCAGGTGACCGACGTTCCGCGTGCGATGACCGGCCTGGTGACGACGGCCACCGACCGCTTCCTCATCGACGCCTCCTATTTCTCCATCAAGAGTGTCACCCTCGGCTATACGCTGCCGGCCGCCTTGCTCGCCAAGGCGAAAATCAAGCAGCTGCGCTTCTATGTGGCGGGCGAGAACCTCTGGCTCTTCTCCGCGATGCGCGGACTGGACCCGCAGGCCAGTTTCAGCGGCAGCACATCCTACAGTTACACCCCCAGCCGCACCGTCACTCTCGGTGTGGACTTCAAATTTTAAAGGAGGAAAGCGATGATGAAAAAACAAGTTTTCCGCCTGACGGCCGCGCTCCTTCCGCTTCTGTGCGCCCTGCTGTCCTCCTGTTCCGGCCTGATGGACACTTCTCCCTCCATCGATGTGGACAAGCGCCTGATTCTCAAGGATGCCTCCTCGATGCAGGTGGCGATGGACGGCATCTATTCCACGATGTACCGCCGCATCGATTTCGTGACGGCCAACGCCCACCAGTGCTTCGGCAATATGGCCGTGACGCTCGCCGCCGACCTGATGGGAGACGATATGGTGCAGACCGCCCAGGGCCCCGGCTGGTTCTGGAAAGACTACACTTATGAGCAGCGGCAGCGCTATACCGCCAAAATCTGGCGCTGCTACTTTACCTGGAAATACTTTTACGAAATCATCGGCAATTGCAATTACATCCTTTCGGCCGTCGCTGCGGCGGAAGGGGACCGGGCCGTCATCGGAGATGTGGCCGCCCAGGCCCTTGCCGCCCGTGCCTTCGCCTATTTTATGCTCATCCAGTCCTATCAGCAGACCTATGTCGGCCACGAGGACCTGCCCGGTGTCCCCGTCTATACCGAGGCAACCGGCACGGATGTGGGCGGCAAACCCCGGGGAACGGTGCGTGCGACCTATGCACAGATCAACGCCGATCTCGACGAGGCCCTGCGCCTGTTCCGGGAGACGTCGAAGCCCCGCGCCCATATCTCCCATCTGGATTCCTGTTCCACCCTCCTGCTCCAGGCCCGTGTGGCCCTCGTGCAGAACGACTGGGCCAAGGCGGAGAAGGCCTGCCGGAACATCCTTTCCGGCTCGAAAGCCCGGCTGCTGACCCGCGAGGAGGCGACCGTGGTGAAGGGAACTTACGACGATGCCAATGCCAAGAACTGGACCACCGGCACGACGCCTTTCAACAGCGTCGAATCACCCTGCGTCCTCTGGGGTGCGCAGGTGCTCTCCGACCAGGGACAGCAGATTGCCTATTCGTCCTTCTATTCCCAAATGGACGCCTGCACCGACATCTACTATGCCACGGAGTCGCCCAAGTGCATCAGCAACTGGCTGTATTCCCAGATTTCCGGAACGGACATCCGCAAGGGCTGGTGGAACGGCAACATCGGCCGGCCCCGCTCGGAGTGGAAAGGCGGCGCCAATCTCGACTACAACCAGTTCAAGTTCCAGTGGGCCGACCAGAAGACCTATCTCGGCGACTATATCTTTATGCGGATGGAAGAGGTCTATCTGGTGCTGGCCGAGGCGCTTTGCCGCCAGTCCCGCTATACCGAGTCCCGCGACGTCCTGTGGGAACTGCTTTCCCGCCGCGACACCGACCCGACCCTCCGGGCGACCCTGGACGGGCTTTCCGGCGACATCCAGACTTTCTCCACGACCGGGACGGTCGCGACGCTGCTGGATGAGATTTTGCTCCAGCGCCGTATCGAACTCTGGGGCGAGACCGGTCGTATCTTCGATATCCTCCGCCTGGCCAAAGGCTGGACGCGCTACTGGGAACTGCCCGGCGGCGAAGTGTCCAACCACAGCGAATACCTGGAGAAATATCCCGAGTATCTGGCCTTCCCCGCCGATTTCCGGGAATGTATCCTGATGATTCCCCAGGCGGAAATCGACAACAATCCGATGATTACTTCCAATGACCAGAATCCCTATGTGCAATAAGCGTTTTTCCGGGACCGGAATCCGCCGCGTATGGCTGCCCCGATGCCTGTCGTTCCTCCTGCTGCTGGCGGGACTGGCGGCCTGCAACAAGGCGAATGTCGGCCCTCTCTTCGATGCGGGTGCGCCCGGGGCGGCGAGCTGCGGCTTCGCCACGACCGTGCTCCGCGTCAGCGTGTCGCAGGACAACGACGGCATCATCCGGATTCCGCTCTACCGCAACGGCAGCGGACAGCAGGTCTGCAAGCTGGATTTCCACTACGACCCGACGGCGACCGGCTCCGCGCCGGACGAGGAATGGACCGAGAGCGACCCGGACGGCGTCTTTTCCCTGTCCTCCCGCAACGTAGTCTTTCCCCGGGATGCCGTCTCGGCCTATGCCGTCGTCAGTTTTTCCAGCCTCGACAAGATTCTGCCCGGCCGCAAGTACATTATGCGCCTGGATGTCGTCGGCGGGGAAGGCAGCCTGCAGCAGACCCGTCTGACCCTGACGGTGAGCCGCCGCCTGCAATATGTCAAGTTTGCCGACTGTACTTTCAAGGACGAATGCCTCTTCGACGGTACTTACGACTGCGAACTCTGGAAGGCGACCGAAGCGGAGGTGTACCGCGTGATGGACCCCTATTCCCGCGGCTTGCAGGAGGAGGGCTATGTGGAGGAGGGCCTGAGCCGCAATCCGCCCGAATACCTGGAATTCCGCGTGGATGACTCCGGCAACATCACCTACGAGCCCTTCTATACCGGGATGCTGGTGCCCACTACGACCGGTGCCCGTGTGGGGGCCTACGGCTTCTATCCTGGGGAGTATATCTGGGGCAAAGATTTTTCCTCCTACAATGCGATGAACCGCCGGACCTCGGACAAGGAGTTCGTCCTCTATCCGGTGTACTGCCTGCCCGATTTCGCCCACGGCTTTCTCAACGAGGGCGTTTACAAACTGACGGTCACCGTCAAATAGTTCCGTATTCCACGCGGGTGAGGAAAAGGGCGTGTCCGGGAACGGACTGTCCGGCCCTCGCACCGGAGGGTGTGCCCGGTCCCTATTAGAATGGGTGGACCGGCCACGCTGAAGGTCCCATCCTTTCTGGTGAGACTTTCGATACGGCTGTATCTTATTGTTTCATTTATCAGATTTCAAAAATAATCTCTATCTTTGCAAGCGTATGCCGCAAGGCATCAGACATATTGCGAAAGTGTTTTTCGCCAGCCCTGTTGGAAATCCGGACAATTTTCAAACAATAGTGGGTCGGTCGTAAGCACTACGCCTGCTTTTTGGTATATGTTGTCGGTGGACCTCGGTTCATCAGTACTCCATATCAAGCGGGTGTGGAGTACGATTGTTTCTTCACTATTGCGTTCGTCCGGAACGTCCAGCAGAAGTTACGAAAACGGCTCCACACTTTTGTTTATGGTTGGTTTGAGACGCAGGAGCCGCGTCGTGAAAAGGTGGAAATTATTAATCTATAAAATCATAAACAAATGAAACACATTAACTTGTTGGCCATCGTTGCCATTCTCGTCCTCGCGGCCTCCTGCAGCAGTACCGCTAAACTGATGAACACCGCCACCTATCAGCGGATGGATTTCCAGCCGTATGTCACGCCGGTTCAAGTGGATTTGGAGGTCAATCATCAGAAGATTGAATACTTTATGATTGTCAGCAAGACCGTTGCCGCCGGCGGGTATGACAATGTGGTCGCCACGGCGGTCAAAGAAGCGTTGGATGCCAATGGAGGTGGCGATGTCC
>CADBLM010000097.1 GCA_902795445.1 uncultured Bacteroidia bacterium | reverse complement strand
GCGTGCGGATGGTAGCCTGCAATTTCACGGCACAGCGGCGCAGCGTCAGCGTCAGCCTGCCTCCGCAGGCCCTGGAATACTGCGGCAGGCCCGACCTGCCGGACAAGGTCCGCGTCACGGTCCCGGCCTTCGACTTTACTGTTGTCAGTTTGTAGAATAATTGCTAATTTTGTCGGATTTTTTAACTTAAACCACAGCCCGTATGGCCGTCACGATTCAAGAAGTCAAGACCGGGAAGCAACTGACCGAGTTCATCCGTTTTCCCGAAACGCTCTATAAGGACAATCCCTACTATGTCCCTTCGCTCGAATTCGATGTCAGGGACACCCTGTCTCCCAAGCGGAATCCCGCCTACGAGTTCTGCGAGGCCGGACTCTACCTGGCCTACAAGGACGGGAGATGCGCCGGCCGCGTGGCCGCCATCATCAACCGCCGCGCCAACGAAGAGTGGAAGCATCAGGAAGTCCGCTTCGGATGGTACGATTTCATCGACGACCAGGAGGTATCCAAGGCCTTGATGGACAAGGTCGAGGAATTTGGCCGGAACCGGGGGATGGACACCATCGTCGGCCCGCTGGGATTCACGGATTTCGACCCGGAGGGAATGCTGGTGGACGGCTACGACCGCCTCTGTACGATGGCCCTCATCTACAACCATCCTTACTATGTCAAGCACGTGGAAGAGATGGGCTTCGAGAAGGACAACGACTGGATTGAGTTCCGCATCGATTTCCGGGGCGGCCTGCCGGAGAAAATCACCCGCGTGGCTTCCATCGTGGAGAAACGAAGCAAGTGCCACGTCCGTCCCCTGACCAAGAAGATGCTGCGGGAGGAAAAATACGGCTACAAGGTCTTCGACCTCATCAACGAGTGCTACAAGGACCTGTACAATTTCACCATCCTGCCGGAGAAACTCGTCAAGAAATATATGGACTTTTACCTGGGTCTGCTGCCCCTCAAATATGTCTCCTGCATCGAGAACGAGAAGGGCGAGCTGGTCTCGTTCGGCATCATTATGCCATCGCTGGCCCGGGCCCTCCAGAAGACGCGCGGCAAACTCCTCCCTTTCGGCTGGTACACCCTCGCCAAGGCGATGTACTGGAAATACGACGACACGCTGGAAATGCTGCTCGTCGGCGTGCGGCCCGACTACCGGGACTCCGGTATCAATTCCCTGCTCTTCACCGACCTCTTCCAGCGGGCGGTCAAGGACGGTTTCCAGTTTGCCGAGACCAATGCCATTATGGAGACCAACAACAAGAATATCGCCCAATGGACCATCTTCCCGGGCGAATGCAAGAAACGCCGTCGTTCTTATATCAAGAAATTGCAGCCGTTATCCGAGTAAGTGCGATTGCCGATGAAAAGACAGAAGTTGCTGCGGCTGTTCCGCTCCATCCTCGCCGGCCTTTTCTTCACAGGCATCACCCTGCTCCTGATGGACTACAGCGGGGTACTGATGCGCTATATAGGCTGGATGGCCAAACTCCAGTTCCTGCCGGCCGTCCTTGCCGTCAACCTGGGCGTCGTGGCCGCCATCCTGCTGTGCACCCTGCTTTTCGGACGTATCTACTGCTCCGTCATCTGCCCCCTCGGGGTGTGGCAGGATGCCGTGTCGCACCTGGCCGCCAAATCCCGGCCCCGCCGTTTCCGATACAGCCACAACCGCAGATGGTTGCGTCTGACATTCGTTGCCATCGCCATTACGGGCATCGTGACGACGATGAACCTTCTCGTCGCCCTGCTGGCCCCGTACAGCAGCTGGGGCCGCATTGTAACAAATTTGTTTCAACCCCTGTGGGGATTGGCGGTAAATGGAATTTCAAGCATAGAAGAGCACTGGGGAATCTACCGGACCTATCCTGTGGAAATATGGGTGAAGAGCCTGTCCGGCCTGGTCGTCGCGGGGCTCACCTTCCTGCTCATCAGCATCCTGGCCTGGCTCAAAGGCCGCCTGTGGTGCAACACGGTCTGTCCGGTGGGCACCGTGCTGGGATGCACGGCGCGATGGTCGCTCTTCAGGCCGGTCATCGACTATGACAAGTGCATCCGCTGCCACAAGTGCGAAAAAAACTGCAAGGCCTCCTGCATCAGCATCCGTCTGCATCATATCGACACCGGGCGCTGCGTGGACTGCTTCGACTGCATCGCGGAATGTCCGGTGGGCGCCATCTCCTACTCGCCCACCTGGGGACGCAGACGACACCGGCTCCCCCATCACCATCCTGGCGACAAGCCTGCAGCGGGCGCCCCGCCAGGCGTTGACAAGCCCGTCGATACGGGCCGCCGGGCATTGCTGACGACACTGGCCGTCGCCCTCCCGACGGAGGCCCTCGCCCAGAAGACCGACGGCGGACTCGCCGTCCTGGAGCCTCGCAAGGCTCCCCGGCGGAGCACGCCCCTCGTGCCCGCCGGCGCCGTCGGTCTGGACAACCTGTCGCTGCGTTGTACAGCCTGCGGGCTCTGCATCAGCAAATGCCCCGAGAATGTCCTGCGTCCGTCCACGGAACTGGGCAGCCTCTTCCAGGCAACGATGTCCTACGAAAAAGGCTGGTGCCGGCCCGAATGTACCGTCTGCTCGCAGGTCTGTCCGGCCGGAGCCATCCAGCCCGTCAAGCCGGAAGAAAAGACGGCCGTCCATATCGGGCACGCCGTCTGGCTCAAAGACAACTGCCTGCCGTTCTCGCAGGGAACGGAGTGCGGCAACTGCGCTCGGCACTGCCCTGCCGGAGCCATTTCAATGGTCCGCATCGGGAACAGCGGACTCGCCGGCAAAGGAGCCGTGGATGAACACCTGCGCATCCCGGTAGTCAACGAAGACCGCTGCATCGGCTGCGGCGCCTGCGAAAACCTCTGCCCTTCCCGGCCGTTTTCCGCCATTTATGTGGAAGGACACCTCAAACACCGCATCGACTGATATGGACCGCCGAGACTTTCTGAAAACATCCCTCGCGGCGGGCGGCGCGCTCGCCTTCTCCTCCTGTGCCCCGGGCGGTTCCTCCCCTGCCGGGGAAGGCACGATGGAAATGCGCCTCAATCCCAACTCGGGAGACCGCGTTTCCCTGCTGGGCTACGGTTGTATGCGCTGGCCGACGACCAGCAACCTGAGTGCCCGCGAAAGCCGGGACGAGATTGACCAGGAAGCGGTCAACCGCCTGGTGGACTACGCCATCGAACACGGTGTCAACTAATTCGATACGGCTCCCGTTTACTGCCAGGGACGCTCGGAACGCGTGACGGCCGCCGCCCTGCTGCGGCATCCCCGCGACAAGTATTTCATCGCGACCAAGTGCTCCAACCAGAACGGCAGAAAAACGCTGAAAGAAGGGCAGGATATGTTTGAAAACTCCCTGTCCGTCTTCCGGACCGACCATATCGACTATTATCTGCTGCACATCCTCAGCAGCGAGCAGAATTTCAAGGAGCGCTTCCTTGACAACGGCCTGCTGGACTGGCTGATGGAGCAGCGCAGCCAAGGACGCATCCGCAACCTGGGTTTTTCCTTCCACGGCGAGCGGCCGGGCTTCGACGCCATCCTTGCCTGGCACGAGAAGGTCCACTGGGACTTCGTGCAAATCCAGATGAACTACCTGGACTGGAAACATTCCGACCAGGCCTCCTCCCGTCCCGACCGCAAGGCCGTCAACGCGGAATACCTCTACGGGCAGCTGGCCGCGCGGGAGATTCCCGTCGTCATTATGGAGCCGATGCTCGGCGGCCGGCTGGCCAAACTGGCGCAGGGACCGGTGACGCGGCTGAAAAGCCGGGAGCCCGAACGCAGCGCCGCATCCTGGGCCTTCCGTTTCTGCGGGACGTTCCCCAAGGTACTGACCATCCTCAGCGGAATGACCTATATGGAGCACCTGCAGGACAACATCAAAAGCCTCAGCGGTTTCCAGCCCCTCTCGGAAGACGACCTGGCCTTCCTCGAAGACACGGCCCTGCAAATCCTCAATTTCCCCACGGTACCCTGCACCTCCTGCCAGTACTGTATGCCCTGCCCCTACGGCCTGGACATTCCGGGCATTTTCGCGCACTACAACCGTTGCGTCAACGAGGACCATATCCCCCAGGACGCGATGAGTCCCGGCTACCGGGAAAGCCGCCGCGCCTACCTGGTTTCCTACGCCCGCAGCATCCCCCGCGAACGCCGGGCCGACCACTGCGTCGGATGCGGCGAATGCCTGATGCACTGCCCGCAGGGCATCGACATTCCGGGGCAGATGCGAAAAATTGACCGCTATTCCGAAAAACTGAAAAAGAATCCTTGATTTCCGGTGGAATTGTCCTGCAAAATGATTATCTTTGCACGAATACGTGTATAAGTACTTTTGCAGTAAGATATGTTTGAAAATCTCAGCGAAAAACTCGAAAGAAGTTTCAAGATACTCAAGGGTGAAGGCAAAATCACCGAAATCAACATTGCCGAATCGCTCAAGGAAGTCCGCAGGGCTCTGCTGGACGCCGATGTCAGTTACAAGATAGCCAAACAGTTCTGCGAAGATGTCAAGCAGAAAGCCATCGGCTCCGACGTGCTCACCGCCGTCAAGCCCCAGCAGATGATCATCAAGATTGTCCGCGACGAACTGGCCGCTCTGATGGGGGGCGAGTCCGGTGAACTGAATCTCAAAGGCAACCCCGGCATCGTCCTGGTCTGCGGTCTCAACGGTTCCGGCAAGACCACCCTCTCGGGCAAACTCGCCCTGCACGTCAAGAGCAAGAAAGGGATGAAGGTCCTGCTCGCCGCCTGCGACACCTTCCGTCCCGCCGCCATCGACCAGCTCAAGGTCCTGGGCGAACAGGCCGGCGTCCCCGTCTATAGCGAAGAGGGGGAAAAAGACCCCGTCAAGGTCGCCCGCAACGCCATCGCCAAGGCCAAGGCGGAGGGATACGGCGTCGTCATCATCGACACCGCCGGACGGCTGGCCGTGGACGACACCCTGATGGACGAGATTTCCGCCCTGCACGCGGCGGTCAAACCCACCGAGACCTTGTTTGTCGTGGACGCGATGACCGGTCAGGACGCCGTGGAAACGGCCCGCATCTTCAACGAACGGCTCAATTTCGACGGCGTGGTCCTCACCAAGATGGACGGCGACACCCGCGGCGGCGCCGCCCTTTCCATCAAGGCCATCACGGGCAAGCCCGTCAAACTTGTCAGCACCGGCGAAAAGTTGGAAGCCCTGGACGTATTCCATCCGCAGCGCGTCGCAGACCGCATCCTCGGTATGGGCGACGTGGTCAGCCTCGTGGAAAAGGCCCAGGAGCAGTTTGACGAGAAACAGGCCCGTGAACTGACCAAGAAACTGGCCCGCGACCGTTTCACCCTCCAGGATTTCTACGACCAGATCCAGCAGGTCCGCAAGATGGGCGACATCAAGGACCTGGCCGGGATGCTCCCGGGAATGGACAAGGCCCTCAAGGACGTGGACATCGACAACGACAAGGCCTTCAAGAAGACCGAAGCCATCATCCTCTCGATGACGCCCTATGAGCGGGAACATCCCGAACAGTTCAACGGGAGCCGACGCAAACGCGTGGCGGACGGCAGCGGGACCTCCATCGTGGAAGTGAACCGGCTGCTCAAACAGTTCGAGAACACGCGCAAGATGATGAAAGGCCTCGTCGGCGGAAAATTCCGCCAGATGATGGCCTCCGGCAGAGGATTCAGAAGATAGAAACACAAAAAACAAATAAATATGGCAAGAAAACTGATAGTGGGTATCACCCAAGGCGACGGAAACGGCATCAGTTATGAAGTCATCATCAAGGCCCTCGCCGACGAGCGCATCCTTGATATGTGCACCCCCGTCATCTACGGTTCGTCCAAAATCTTCGGCTTCTACAAGAAGTCGCTCCACGACCTCGACCCCATCAACACGAACATCATCACTTCGGCCAAGGATATTCATCCCAAGCGGGTCAACATCCTCAACTGCCTGCCCGAGAATGTATTCGTAGAACCCGGCCAGCCCACGCCCGAATCCGCCAAGAGCGCGATGATGAGTCTGGAATGTGCGGTCAAAGACATCAAGGCCGGACTCATCGACGTCCTGGTGACGGCCCCCATCAACAAACTGGCGATGTCCAACGAGGGCTTCGGCTACACCGGCCATACCGAGTTCCTGCAAAAAGAGTTCGGCGTGGACGACGTGACGATGCTGATGTCCACCAACCGGCTCAAAGTCGGCGTCGTGACCAGCCACATCCCCCTCAAGGATGTTCCCACGACCATCACGACCGAAAAAATCCTCAGCAAACTCCGCCTGATGAAACAGTCCCTGCAGCGGGACTTCGGCATCCGCGAGCCCAAGCTGGCCGTACTGGGACTCAATCCCCACTGCGGGGACGGCGGGCTGCTCGGCGACGAGGAAAAGAACATTATTATGCCGGCCGTCCAAAAAGCGATGGACGAGGGCATCCTGGCCTTCGGGCCGTACAGTCCGGACGGCTTCTTCGGCCTGGGCAACTACCTCAAGTTCGACGCGGTGCTGGCTATGTATCACGACCAGGGACTCATTCCCTTCAAGGCGCTGGCTTTCGAGGAAGGCGTCAATTTCACGGTCGGCCTGCCCATCGTCCGCACCTCCCCCGACCACGGCACCGCCTACGAGATGGCCGGACGCGACCTGGCCAATCCGCTGTCGATGAAGGCCTCCATCTATATGGCCATTGACATCTATCACCGTCGGGAGCAATACGACGCCCTGATGGCCGGCCGGATGAAGAAACAGTAATGGAGAAAGGTCTCATCCATCTCTACACCGACGGCGCGTGCTCGGGCAATCCGGGCGCGGGCGGTTACGGTGTCGTACTGGTCTGCGGCTCCCTGCGGAAAGAACTCTCCGAAGGTTTTGCCGTCACGACCAACAACAGGATGGAACTGCTTGCCGTCATCAAAGGCCTGGAGGCCATCAAATGGGAACGGGCCGATGTGCTTGTCACCAGCGACTCGTCCTATGTCGTCAAGGCCGTCAGCGAAGGCTGGCTCGAACGATGGGTCCGCAACGGATTCGTCAGCAAGGGCAGCGGCAGGAAGGCCGAGGTCAAGAATATCGATTTATGGAAAGCCCTGCTGCCCCTTTTACAGAAGCACAATGTCCGCTTCGAATGGGTCAAAGGGCACAACAACCATCCGGAGAACGAACGCTGCGACCGTTTGGCCGTGGCTGCATCCCGCAGGGAAAATCTGCTGACGGATACCGGATATAACAACAATTGAAATGGAAGTCATCAAAACACAATTGGACGGCGTGCTGATTCTGGAGCCCAGGATTTTCAAGGACGCCAGAGGGTATTTCTTCGAAAGTTACAACCGCAAGGAATTTCTTGCCAAGACGGGCCTGGACATCGAATTCGTCCAGGACAACGAAAGTTATTCTTCCTACGGCGTGCTGCGCGGCCTGCATTTCCAGAAAGGGGAGAACGCCCAGAGCAAACTCGTGCGCGTCATCGAAGGCCGCGTGCTGGACGTGGCCGTGGACATCCGCAGGGGCAGCCCCACTTTCGGCCGCTGGACGAGCGTGGAACTCTCGGCCGAAAACCACCGGCAGTTCTTCATTCCCCGGGGATTCGCCCACGGTTTTTCCGTCCTCTCCCCGACGGCCCGTTTCCAGTACAAATGCGACAATTTCTACGCCCCGCAGAGCGAAGGAGCCATTGCCTGGAACGACCCCGATCTCGACATTGACTGGCAACTGCCGGCCAAAGACGTCATCCTCTCCGAAAAGGACGCCTGCCATCCCCTGCTGAAAGATTCACCCTATTTATTCGAATATCAACGATGAAAAAGATACTTGTCACCGGAGGCAACGGGCAACTGGGCACCGAACTCCGCAACCTGTCGGAAAAATCTTCCGCCCGCTGGTTTTTCAGCGACGTCGTAGAACGGGACGGCGTCGAAACAATCCTTCTGGACATCACCGACCGGGAGGCCGTCAAAGACTTTGTCCTGGACAAGGACATCGACGTGATTATCAACTGTGCCGCCTATACCAATGTGGAAGGCGCGGAAGACCACTTCGAACTATGCGACCGGCTCAACCGGGCCGCACCGGAAATCCTGGGCAGCGTGGCCGCCCTGAACGACGCCCTGCTCATCCAGATTTCCACGGACTTCATCTTTGACGGCACGGCGAGCACCCCCATCCGGGAAGACGCTCCCGCCCGTCCGCTGAGCGTGTACGGCAAGACCAAGTACGCCGGAGAACTGGCCGTCGCCTCGTCCGGCTGCAAGTATATGATTTTCCGGACGGCCTGGCTCTATTCCCCCTACGGCAAGAACTTCGTGAAGACGATGATGAAACTCACGGCGGAGAAAGAGCAAATCAAGGTCGTGGCAGACCAGGTGGGTACGCCTACCAGCGCCCTAACCCTCGCCCGCCTCATCTACGACATCGTCGAGAATGACAAATTCAAGGAAAGCGGCACCTGGCACCTGACCGACGAAGGCGTTGCGAGTTGGTATGATTTCGCCTATGCGGTCGGACAACTCTGCGGCCACTCCTGCGATGTACAGCCCTGCCATACGGAAGATTTTCCGCAGAAAGCCACGCGACCGCACTATTCCGTGCTGGACAAGAGCAAGGTCAAGAACGATTTCGGATTCCCGATTCCCTACTGGCGCGACGCACTCTCCACCTGCATCCGCCGTATCGAAAAAGGCGAATAAGATGCCCGTACTGGAAAAACTCACCATCGCGGATTTCCGCAATATCACGCTGGAGGAATTGCAGTTTTCCCCCAATGTAAACTGCATCGTCGGCGGAAACGGGGAAGGAAAGACCAACCTGTTGGACGCCATCTTCTATCTGAGTATGGTGAAGAGTTTCCTGGGACTTCAGGACCGCTACAACATCCGCTATGGCTGTCAGGGATTCACCCTCTGCGGCCACTACGCGCTTGAATCGGGGCTGAGCACCAAAATCGCGCTGCAGGCCAGCGGCAGCGAGAAGACGCTCCGCCGGGACGACAAGCCCTACAAGCGGCTCTCCGCCCACATCGGCCTGCTGCCCATCGTGACGGTCTCCCCTTCCGACGGAGCCTTAGCGAGCGATTCCGGAGAAGAACGACGGCGCTTCGCCAACATCGTCCTCTCCCAGATGGACCCCGTTTATATGGCCGCCCTCCAGCAATATGGCAAACTCCTGCAGCAGCGCAACCGGATGCTCAAGGAGCAGGCCATCGATTACGGGCTGCTGGAAGTACTGGATGTGCAGCTCGCCGTCCACGCGGCTCCCATCTACGAGGGACGGCTCAATCTCGCCCGCCAGCTGTCGCCGGTGGTCGCCGACTATTATTCCCAGCTCAGCGGCGGCAAGGAGGAGGTTGCCATCCGCTACCTGTCCGAGCTGGGCGAGACGCCGCTGGAAGACCTGCTGCTCAAAAACCGCGAACGCGACATCCTGCTCCGGCATACCGGATGCGGCGTCCAGCGGGACGATTTCGCCTTCGAGATGTCCGGCCAGCCCATCCGCCGCTGCGGTTCCCAGGGGCAGCAGAAGACCTTTCTCGTCGCCCTCAAATTCGCCCAGTACGAACTGATGAAACGGCGCGGAGGCATCCCCCCCACCCTGCTGCTGGACGATGTCTTCGACAAGCTGGACCTGCAGCGCACCTCGCAGCTGATTGCGATGGTGGCCAAGGAAGATTTCGGGCAGATTTTCATCACCGACTGCAACCGCTCCCGCCTGCAGCCGCTCGTGGACAACGCCACGGCGGACCGGGCTTATTTCCAGGCGGAAGGAGGCCGTTTCAGCAGCCTATGAACCGTCTGTCCCGCAAAGAGCCCGTCGCCTTGGACCTCCTGATGAAATATTGGATTATTTCCGAAGGACTGGGCCCTTCCTACAATTCCTATCGCATCCGGAAAGCGTGGGGACAGGTCAGCGGGATGGAGAAATATACCGGACACACCTTTTTCAAAGACGGGCTCCTCTATGTCTATCTCACCTCCTCCGTCGCCCGCCAAAGCCTGAAGGCCCGCCTCCAAAGTCTGAACGCCCGTCTCAACGAGGCCCTGCAGGAGGACGAAAAATTCATCAAGGGATACAAGTTTTCCCGTTATGTAGATCAAATCATACTGCGATGATACGCATTGTAGCCGACAAAAACATTCCTTTCCTCGAAGGGGTATTCGAGCCTTACGCCTCGGTCAGATACATCGACGGCAAACTCATCACGCACGAGGACATCCTCGACGCCGACGCCCTGGTCATCCGCACACGGACCAAATGCAACGGTCCGATGCTGGCAGGCACGGCGGTCAAAATCATCGCCACGGCCACCATCGGGACCGACCACATCGACCTGGAGTGGTGCGCCGCACACAACATCGAGGTGTGCAGCGCCTCCGGCTGCAATGCCGGCGGCGTGATGCAGTATGTCTTCTCGGCCGTATTCGGGATGGCCGCCCGCAAGGGACTCAAGATAGCCGGAGGGACTTTCGGCATCATCGGCGTGGGCAATGTCGGGCAGAAGGTCGAACGCCTGGCCCGCCATCTGGGCTTCCGGGTCCTGCTCTGCGACCCGCCCCGGGAAGCGGCCGAAGGCAACGACGACGGCAAGTTCTGCTCCCTGGACGAACTGCTGCGCGAGTCCGACATCGTCACGATCCACACGCCCCTCAACCCCACGACCCGGGGAATGGCCGATGACGTTTTCTTCGGCAAGATGAAGGACAAGGCCATCTTCATCAATGCGGCCCGCGGCGAAGTCGTGGACGAGGCGGCGCTCAAAAGGGCCATTCCCCGGCTCGGGGCCGTTGCCATCGACACCTGGAACAACGAACCGGACATCGACCGCGAACTGATGGAGATGGTGGACATCGCCACCCCGCACATCGCCGGCTACTCCCTGCAGGGAAAGCAGAACGGCACCACGATGTCGGTTCAGGCCGTTGCCCGCCGCTTCGGCATCACGGCCCTGTACGACTACATCGCCGAGGTCGCCAGTCCGGAAATCCAGCCGCAGAAACTGGACTTTACCGACAAGACCCCGGCCCAGATTGCCACCATCTTCCAATACAGCTATCCCATCTTTACCGACGACTTCCTGTTCAAGATGGAGCCGGACAATTTCGAGAAGATGCGTTCCGAATATCACTACAGAAGAGAAATTTATATCGACTACAATATGCTGACCAATGATGATGTCCTCCAGATAGAAGCCCGAGGGGCGACTGTCTCCAACGTAAAGGCCCAGATGGACCGTTTCAAATCCGGATTTCCCTGGATGAAAATCGTGGCTCCCGCCACCGACCGAAAAGGAATCTGCGTCCTCTCTTCCGAGGAAGCGTCCGCCGCCGCAGCCTACAGCGAAAGCGCTGAAATCCACGGCAAATGCAAATTTGTCCCGGCCTCCGGCGCCGCGTCCCGTATGTTCAAGGACCTGTTCAGCGGACTGTCCGCGCTGGAAAGCGGCAACGCTCCCCTGCCGGAGGATTCTCCCGCCGCCCGTTTCGTCAACAACATCGCGTCTTTCGCCTTCTACGACGAGAAACTTTTCGGCCGGCCGGCCCCCGATGCGGCCACCCAGAAGGACATCCTGTCCAAGACCCTCACGGAGAAAGGGCTGGGCTACGGCAGCAAGCCCAAGGGCGTGCTGAAGTTTCACAAATACGCCGACGGGGAAATCCGCACGGCCATCGCCGAACACCTGGTGGAAGCACAGAACTATATGCGCAATTCCGACGGGACGGCCAACATCGTCGTGACGATTTCACCCGAGCACCGTCCCCTCTTTGAAAAAGCCGTAGATGACGTCCAGGCTGCCTTTGAAGCCCGTTACGGCGTAAAATACAATGTCCGCTTCACCTACCAGAACAAAGCGACGGACACCATCGCCGTGGACGCGCAGAACGAGCCGTTCCGCACCAGCGACGGCAAACTGCTGTTCCGGCCGGCCGGACACGGTGCCCTCATCTACAACCTCAACGCCCTCTCCGAGGAGATGGTTTCCATCAAAAACATCGACAACGTCGCCTGCGAGCGCCTGCTGCCTGTGACGGCCTTCTATAAGAAAGTACTGATGGGCAAATGCCTGGAACTGCGCGACCGCATCTTCGCTTACCTCAAGGCCCTGGACAAGGGCGCCGATGAGGCCCTGTGCGAGGAAATCGAAGCCTTCCTGGACAAGCAGCTCTGCATCACCTTGCCCAAGGCTGCCGATTTCGGCTCGCGGGTGGAAACGCTGCGGAGCAAACTCAACCGGCCCATCCGCGTCTGCGGTATGGTCCGCAACGAAGGCGAACCGGGCGGCGGTCCTTTCATCATCGCGGAAAAAGACGGCAGCACCTCGTTGCAGATTCTGGAGAGCGTGCAGATTAACAAGGGCGACCAGGGCGCTTCCGACGCCATCGGAGCGGCCGTTTTCGCCGCCACGCATTTCAATCCGGTGGACCTGGTGTGCTGCCTGCACGACTACAAGGGCGAGAAATTCGACCTGCTCAAGCACGTGGACGAGGAAGCGGGCTTCATCAGCAGCAAGAGCTACGAGGGACGGGAGCTCAAGGCGCTCGAACTGCCGGGACTGTGGAACGGCGCGATGAGCGACTGGAACACCCTTTTTGTCGAGGTGCCGCTGGAGACCTTCAACCCCGTCAAGACGGTACTCGACCTGCTGCGTCCCGCCCATCAGGGCTGAGCGGCTGCGTGAGTTTGTTAATTGTACAAAAAAATCGTATCTTTGCCCGATTTAACTGCTAATTTTATCATTTTATGGCTAAAGAAATAAAAAACGCGCCTCAGGAACAAGTGGCCGAGGCTGTTTCCAAAACGGACCTGTTCTTCCAGCAGAACAAGAAATGGATTATCGGCGTATGCGTCGCCGCGGTCGTGGTTACCGGCTGTATCCTGGGATATGAGCGTTTTATCCGCGCCCCGAAGGTGGCGGAATGCCGCGCCCAGATGTTCCCCGCAGAGAATGCTTTCAAGGCCGGCGAGTATGAGAAAGCCTTTGCCGGAGACGGCAATTTCATCGGTTTCGAGGAAATCATCGACACCTACGGCAGTGCCGCCGACGCGAGCGCCTGGATGTATGCCGGCGTCTGCCAGCTCCAGACAGGCAATTATGAGAGCGCCATCGCTTACCTGAAAAAATACGACGGCAAGGAGCCCATCCTCGCCGCCCGTGCCAAAGCCTGCATCGGTGACGCCTATGTGGGACTCGGAGACAACAAGGAAGCGCTCGAATGGTACTCCAAGGCGGCCGGCACCGCCGACAATATGTTTGCGGCGACCTATCTGCTGAAGGCGGGTATCGTCTGCGAAGAAATGGGCGACAACGCCCGGGCCCTTTCCTTATACAAGGAAATCAAGGACAAATATCCCCAGAGCATCGAGGGTTACGAGATTGACAAATACATTGCAAGGATAGACAAATAATATGGGAAGAGCGTTCGAGTTCCGCAAGGAAAGAAAATTCAAGAGATGGGGCCATATGGCCAAGACCTTTACCAAGATCGGTAAGGAAATCACCATTGCCGTCAAGGCCGGCGGTCCGGATGTGACCGGCAACCCCCGCCTGCGTGCCCTCCTGCAGACCGCCCGCAGCGAGAATATGCCCAAGGACAACATCGAGCGTGCCATCAAGCGGGCTTCCGAGAAGGACCAGGCCGACTACAAGGAAATCGTTCTCGAAGGCCGCGCCCCCCACGGCATCGCCGTGCTGGTGGAGTGCGCCACCGACAACAACAACCGCACGGTCGCCAATGTCCGTTCCTATTTCAACAAGTTCGGCGGCAGCCT
>CADBLM010000096.1 GCA_902795445.1 uncultured Bacteroidia bacterium | reverse complement strand
TTTCTTCGTCACCGGCCTCGTTGCCGTCACCAATCAGCATCGTCAGTCCGATGATGACGAGCATCACCAGGGCCAGGGCCGATCCGTAGTTCCACATTCCGTTGTTGATGTTCTCCTGGATGGTGGTGCCGAAAAGTTTGATTTTGTTCATCGTCAGCAGTTCGGCCACGGCGAAGGTGGAGATAGTGGGCATAAAGACCATCAGCACGCCGCTGGAGATGCCCGGGACGGACAGGGGCAGCGTGACGCGGGTGAATACCTGCAACGGACCGGCCCCGAGGTCTTCCGCCGCCTGGATATAGGAGTTGTCCATTTTGCGGAGGACATTGTAGATGGGGTAGATCATAAACGGCAGGAAGTTGTACACCATACCGAAGATGAGGGCCCCCTCCCCGAGGGGAAAGCGGAGGAAGTCGAAGAGGGCGACCGTCGCGAGGGTCCGGATGAGCATATTGATCCACATCGGGAGGATGAAGAGGATGACCGTCACGCTGGAGGGGTTGAGCCGCGTATCCGCGAGGATGTAGGCGGCGGGATAACCCAGCAGGAGGCAGAGCAGCGTGGTGATGATGGCGATTTCGATGGAATAGACGAAAGTGCCGATGGCCTCTTTTTCCGTGGCAAACTTGATGAAGTTGTCGAAGGTGAAATGTCCGGCCGCGTCCCTGAAGGCGTAGAGGACAATCAGCAGCATCGGCAGCACCACGAAGAAAAAGAGGAAGAGCTGGTAGGGCAGGGCCCAGGAAGCACGCTTATTCATCTTTCCGCGCAGTTAAAGGGCTGATATGCAAGTCTTCGGGAGCAACCTTGATACCGACCAGGTCGTTCTTGTCCCAGATATCGTTGGTGTCCACATAGACATAGCACCCCCGGAAGATGGAGACGCTCAGGTGGTAGTGGTCGCCTTTGTACAGCAGGAGAGCGACGTTGCCTTCGATGTTGCCTTCTTCCGCATCGTCCTGCAGGTCCACTTTGTCGAAATCAAAGCGGACAAGCACCTTGTCGCCGACGGAAATGCCTTCCACCGGCTTGCAGTCGAAGGTGCCGCCGAGGAAGGAAACCTTGTCCTCCGCGACCATCTCCCCTTCGAACTCGTTGGCGGTGTGGTCCTTTTTCATCACCTGGATGTCTCCGGGCTTGATGATGAGGCCCACCTTGGTGCCGGGTGCAAAGGCGTTGTAGTCCTGAATCATCAGTTCGTAGCCTTCGTCGGTCTCCACGAACATCTCGTAGTGGACGCCCTTGAAAACACAGGACTTGACCGTGGCCGTCAGCTGGGCGGCCTCCAGACGGGTATTCATAATATAGATGTCTTCCGGACGGATGACCACGTCCACGGGGACGTTTTCACCGAAGCCCTCGTCCACGCACTCGAACTCGTGCCGGAGGAAGGAGACCTTGCGGTCGGCAATCATCGTCGCATTGAGGATGTTGCTTTCCCCGATGAAATCGGCCACGAAGGGTGTCTGGGGTTCATTGTAAATATCCGTAGGAGAACCGATCTGCTGGATGCGGCCGTCGTTGATAACGACGATGGTGTCGCTCAGGGTCAGGGCCTCCTCCTGGTCGTGGGTAACGTATATGAAGGTGATGCCGAGCTCGCGGTGCATTTCCTTGAGTTCGATCTGCATATCCTTGCGCATCTTCAGGTCGAGGGCGGCCAGGGGCTCGTCCAGCAGAAGCACCTTGGGCCGGTTGACCAAGGCGCGGGCGATGGCGACGCGCTGCTGCTGACCTCCGGAAAGGGACTCCACGTCGCGGTCTTCATACCCGTTCATACTCACCATCTTGAGCACCTTCCGGACGCGCCGGTCAATCTCGTCCTTGTCCACTTTCTGCAGGCGCAGGCCGAAGGCCACGTTGTCATAGACGTCCAGATGCGGGAAGAGCGCATAGCGCTGGAAGACCGTGTTGAGCGGACGCCGATAAGGAGGGACGCCGCTGATATCCTCCCCTTCCATCTCGATGCTACCGCTGTCGGGCAAGAGAAAGCCCGCAATCAGGCGCAGAAGGGTGGTCTTGCCACAGCCGGAAGGGCCCAGAAGGGTGACGAATTCCCCGCGACGGATGTCGAGGCTGATATCGTCAAGAACCTTCACTCCGTCAAAGGATTTATTGACGGAGTTGATTCTGATAATCGTATCCTGATTCATCGCTTATTTCCTGGCAAAGAGTTGGAGGGGCTTGAAGAAATAGGTGATGCCGATGTTGAAGGCCAGGGAACGGGCATAGTTGGAACCGCCGACGACCGCGTGGACACGCAGGTCCTGGCTGTCCGTCAAAGGATACCAGTTGATGCCGACGCCGCCGCAGAAGCCGGTGTTCTTCGGGAAGGGAACTGCATATTCCTCGCCGGTCTCCTCATCGACCGCATATTCGTAATAATTGAGGAAGGAATAGGTTCCGTGGCAAGGTTCCCAGCCGGCGCGGGCGAAGACTTCGAAGTCATCCTCGAAGGCGTATCCCAGATTCAGGATGACATTGCCCTCGCGGATGGGCTGGGGGTCCTTGGGACCGAAATAGGAAGATTCGGAAGCGAAACGGGCGGCCGCATCGATGCCGACCCAGAAGTCGTTGACGTCCAGGCGCAGGCCGAGGGAAGGCATCCACACGAAACCGTTGCGGCTGGCCGGGTCGCCCGCAACCTTCTTCTCGAACTGCATCGCATTGAGGGCGACGCGGCCGGAGAAGCCCAGTTCATCTTCAGGATTCTTGTCGAAGAAGCCATAGAGGCTGTAGGCGAAAAGCCCCTCGGAGAAAGGCTTGTAATTAAAGGGGGAAGATGAGACCTGGAAGCCGACTTCGCGGGTGTCGGAGAAACACCAGGAAGCCTTGGCACCGAGCTGATAGGCGTTGAAATTGTTCCACATACCGCTGCAGAGCAAGGGGTGGCAGTCGTAGTCGTAGGGCTCGTACTCATAGGTAGCGACGGCCAGACATTCCTTGCCGGCGGTGAATTTCAGGCCGAAGGGAAATTCGTAGGACAGGGTGGCGTAGTCGCACCAGTTGTTTTCCGTCGTCCAGGCGTTCTTGTAGAGACTGACGATGCCGTCGCCGGTACCACAGAGCCAGTGGTTGACGAGGTTGAAATGAAGACCGGGGATGATGTCTCCCTCGAAGTGGGTATAGACGGAAGAATTGGCATAGAATCCGTCTTTACCGTTCATATTGTTATGTGCGCGGACGCGTTCTCGAACGTCATTGTGTAGGGCAATCTGGGGCTCCATATCAAACCGGGCTATGGCCTCGAGTGTGATGGGTTCGGGTTCGTGTCGAGAATCTTCCAGTTCTTCCTGGGCGAAGAGTTGTTGAATGGGACCGCCAAGCAGCAGGGCTGCACACAACAATGTCAGTTTTTTCATTTCATAAAAAAGAGTTAAGGGAAAATAATTAAATACAAGCCGAACAGGGCCACGGCCACGCCGGCTATGCGGTTGATCATAATGATTTTATCGACATTGATTTTTCCCTTGGCCTTTGCCAGGAGCCAGGTGAATGTATTCCAATAGATGAGCGTGCCGAGGCAGACGGAGACGACGGAGAGGATTTTTTCGAAAAGGGTAACGCCTTCACTGCCGAAGCCGAAAACGGCGAAGAGGGCCAGCATCACGGCAAAGGCGCCGGGGTTGCTCAGACCCATCGCGAGGGATTTGGCAAAGTCCGTGGCGGATACCTTGTTGGCGCGTTCCGGACGATGCTTGTAGAAAGCCATTCCGACGCCGAGTACGACGACGATGATGCCACCGATGATTTTGATGGTCTGGTAATGCTGGTCGATGACGCCCTGAACGAGGGAGAGGGAGAAGACCGCGATGGCGGCGAACAGCGTGTCCACCACCGTCGAGCCCATCGCGGCGGACATACCCGCCTTCTGCCCTTTGCCCAAGGTGTTCTGCATCACGAATATCGCAATCGGTCCGAGGGGAGCCGAAGAGCAGATGCCGATGAAGATTCCTTTCAATATAATCAGAAGATGCATCGTCTCAGTTGGCTTGAGGGTTTGCGGGGGCATCGGAAGCCGGAGCTGCGTTTGCTGCGTTCGCGCCCGGGGTCAGGTCCATCAGGTAACTGCGGCGGCGCATATAGGGCTTGGCCTCGTAGTCGCCGAAGAGCGTCTGCACTTTCGCGTTGTCTTCCAGTTGGGGATTGAGTATCATCCGTTTGATGCCGAATTTGATGGCACCCTCGTGGATATGCTTGAAGATAAGCACATTGGCTCCCTTCCCCTGATATTCCGGGAGGACACCGATGAGCAGGGCTTCGAGGGTATCGTTCTTTTTGAGCGCACTGAGAATCGGGATGAATCCGAAGGGAAAAAGACGGCCGTGGCTCTTGCGGTATGCATTGGACAGGGACGGGATGCAGATGCAGAAGCCCACCACCTCATCCTTTTCATTGAGGATGAAACAGGACAGGTCCTGGTTGATGAAGGGGATATACTGCTTGACGTACACGTCTATCTGCCTCTCACTCAGGCGGGTAAACTCATAGAGCCGGCTGAAGGAATCGTTGAGCACGTGGAAGAGGTCGTAGCCGGTCTTGAAAAGTTCCTTCCGTTTCTTCCGGGGCATTTCCTTGAGACCGAAACGGCTCTTGACGAGGTCGGCGTAACGGAACATCGGCGGCAGCTGGTCCGAGAGTTCTATGATGCGCTGGGTCCAGTCGGCATCCTTGTGGAAACCGACTTTTTCCAACAATTCCCCGTAGTACGGGAAATTGTAGATGCAGGTGGAGGGAGAAAGGTTTTCGAAGCCGTCCACGAGCAGGCCTTCCTTGTCCATATCGGAAAAACCGAGAGGGCCTTTCATCTTGGTCATCCCCTTGGATCGGCCCCATTCGGCGACCTTGCCGACCAGCGCGCGCAGGAGCTGCTCATCTTCGACGAAATCCAGCCATCCGAAGCGGACGATGCTTTCGTTCCAGTCGCGGTTGGCATTATGATTGACAATTCCCGCTATCCGGCCTATGACTGCACCTCTTTCATCTCTTGCCAACCAATAGACTGCGTCACAGAATTCGAATGCGGGATTTTTGCGGGAAAGGACTCCGAACTCGTCGGCATACAGAGGAGGCACCCAGTTGGGCGCATCTTTGAACAGCTTTTCCGGAAAATAGACGAACTCCTTGAGCTGTTTGCCGGACTTGACTTCCTCTATTGTGAATTTCATCCTTTCCATTCGTTTTACCGGGCGCTTCCGCCTTATTGGCAAGACGTTGGGCTACCCGCTTTTATTCGAACCGCAAAGTTAATAAAAAATTGCTTACATCCGCAGATTATGAGAAATTTTATCACTTCAGGCGGACAGTCCTTCGAGGAGGGAACGGACGACGCGGAAAGTGGCGCGGGGAGCCATTTCCCAGAAGTTTTCGTACTGGCCGAAATTCTCCTCCCCGTCGGCGCTGTCGCTGATGACGCGCAGGGACAGGAAGGGAACGCCGCGGCGGTGGCAGACCTGGGCGAACGAAGCCGACTCCATATCGACCGCCTCACATTCGGGGAATTTTTGCAGGATGCGGGCCACATCGTCTTTTTGGGCGAAAACATCACCGGTGCAGATGAGCACGGGCCTGGCGCCGAGGGCGACGGCCCGGTCGAGCAACCGGGGCGCTGCGGGAAAATACAGGGGGTATCCCTGCACCTGCCCGTAGAGATTGGGCTCTCCGCACCAGACATCGTGATAGACACAACGGCGGGCGACGACCACGTCCATCGGATGCACGTTGGGGCCGCAGCCTCCTGCGACACCGGTGTTGATGAGGGCATCCGGCCGGTAACGGTCGATAAGGACGGTGGCGCACATCGCCGCGTTGACTTTTCCGATGCCGCTCTGGGCCACGATGACCTCCACGGAAGCGCCTCCGAGATGCCCCACATAAAAAACCAGCCCGTCCGCGGAGCGTTCTTCCTGAAGTCCTTCCAAGACGGCGAGCAAGGCATCCCGCTCGGTGTCCATAGCGACAATCAATGCGATTTTCTTCATAGGATTCTCTTCTTTTATAATCTGCACCCAAGTAATTACATTTCAATATTTTACCCAAAAGGACCTACTTCAAAATCAGCAGGTCCTTTTCGGTAAATCACTGATATTCTGACTCTTTCCTGCTGTTTATGCTTCATCATTTTCTTTTGCAAAAATACGAGTTTTTTTTTACTTTTGCGTCCCGTATGTTAGAAGTTTCTAAGAATAAACATATGGAGAAAATCAAAGTCGCCATCGTCGGTTATGGCAATGTGGGCCGTTTCGCCCTGGAAGCCCTGGAGGCTGCCGAAGATATGGAATGTGCGGGTATCGTCCGCCGCAACGCCAACGCTGAAGGATTTCCTGAATTGCAGAAGTACAAAGTCGTTTCCGACATCCGGGAACTGGGCAAGGTGGATGTGGCCATCCTCGCCACCCCGTCCCGCAAAGTGGAGGAAAACGCGCTGAAATATCTGGCCCTCGGCATCAGCACCGTGGACAGTTTCGACATCCATACGAAAATCCTCGACCTGCGCAGCACCCTCGCCCCCGTCGCCAGGGAGCACGGAGCCGTGAGCGTCATTTCCGCCGGCTGGGATCCGGGCAGCGACTCGGTGGTCCGCACCCTGATGGAAGGGCTCGCTCCCAAGGGGCTCACCTATACCAACTTCGGCCCCGGCCGTTCGATGGGACATTCGGTGGCCGTCCGCGCCATCGAAGGCGTCAGGGATGCGCTGAGTATGACCATTCCCGTGGGAACCGGCATCCATCGCCGGATGGTCTATGTGGAACTGGAGCCGGGCGCCGATTTCGCCAAAGTGGAGCAGGCTGTCAAAAACGATGCATATTTCGTGAACGACGAGACGCACGTGATGCAGGTGGAGAGCGTGGATGCCCTCAACGACGTGGGACACGGCGTCAACCTGGTACGCAAGGGCGTTTCCGGCAAGACGCACAACCAGTTGCTGGAGTTCAACATGAAGATCAACAACCCCGCCCTGACCGGTCAGGTGCTGGTCCTCTGCGCCCGCGCCGCGATGCGTCAGGCCCCCGGCTGCTACACGATGATTGAAATCCCCGTCATCGACCTCCTTCCCGGCGACCGCGAAGACCTCATCCGCCACCTCGTCTGACCGTGTTTTTCCTTCCTCCCCTGCAAATCCGACAAGCGTTATGTCCCCTTCTCCCCACCCCAGACTGGTCGTCCTTTCCGGTTCCGGCATCAGTGCCGAAAGCGGCCTCAGCACTTTTCGCGGCGGAGGCGGACTGTGGAACAACCATCGCGTGGAGGATGTCGCGTCCATCGAGGGATGGCACCGCAACCCGCAGTTGATGCTTGATTTCTACAATCAGATGCGGGAGGACCTCGGGCACCGCGTCCCCAATGAAGCGCACCGGCTCATTGCCGGCCTTGAGCAGGACTTCCGGGTGACGGTCATCACGCAGAATGTGGACAACTTGCACGAGCGTGCCGGCAGCAGCCACATCATCCACCTGCACGGAGAAGTCACCAAGGTCCGGCCGGAGGATTGTTACACCGAGCGGGACGGTTACAGCCTGGAATTTGTACGGGACATCGGCTACGGCAGCATCGCCCTGGGCGACACGGGCGGCCCCCGTCACCGGCAACTGCGACCGCACATCGTATTTTTCGGCGAGGCGGTGCCCAACATCGAAGCCGCAGCCCGGGAAGTGTCGGCGGCAGACATCCTGCTCATCATCGGCACTTCGTTACAGGTGTACCCGGCGGCCGGCCTGTCCGCCTACGCCCCCGCCCGCTGCAAGAAATATGTCATCGACCCCGCCGACATCCCTGCCCGCGATGCCGTCCACATCCAAGATGTCGCCACCTCCGGGATGCAGCAATTCATCCGGATGCTCGGATAACCGCCCGCCCAGACACAGAGGATTTGCATAATTGATGATTTATGAAAGTCACTTCCGGCCCCGTTCCGTCCGGATTAATCTCTTTCCGTTCACCCTGGTCGGAGCCACTACCCGCAGCGGCTTGCTGACTTCGTCCAGGTGAAAGGAAATCGAAGAAGTCTATGAACCTTTCTTGATAAAAGAAGGTTTCATCGTGCGCACCCCTCGCGGAAGAGAGGCTCTTGTTCTGAACTTTTCATTCATGAAAAACCGGTCCGGGAAGCATCGGCATGATTTTGGGCGGAATTCTTTTTGTTATGGTGCTGATTCCATTTGGCTCTGCATCCCGTAGCGGATCGTAAACAACATCTTTGGCAAAGAAATCATTTATGTCATAGTTAACCCTGGCTCTTGACATAATCCTGCGGACGATGAGCATTCTTTGCCAAGTTGAAAAATATTGTCTGTTGTCAATCATGCAGCTGACTCTTTCGCTGCGCCATCTGTTTAAGACTGAAATATCTCCTCCTTGATATACGCCGATTCTTTTATATAAAGGATTCATTTGCTCCAGTGTGCTGAGATTATCCAACAGCGCTTCTTTCCAGGGAGGATTACTGTAAGAAGCAGAAATATTCAGCCCATAAGGTACAGTCCAGAAATGGCTTGCTATTTCACTGGTTAAGTCTTGAGAGCTTGTGTACCAATATTCGTCCAATAATTTTGAAAAACCATGTCCGCCAAATTCATGGAGCAATACATTTCTCCAATCTCCCGCGGATATTCCCAGCGCTTGTTTTTCTGAATAAGTTACAGCGCGTGTTCCCGAAGCGGCTGAACTCTCGCTGACAGCTTCCATATCAGGATATGACCAGTATATCGGACCGCCTGCATCGATATATGGAACCATGGCTACGCAGCGCCCGTTGGGGTAGATGTGGCAGATCCCTCCATAGCGCGTATCGTTGACAATCATCAGAACGGGTATATTGACGGCCTCGTGCATGCCGCTGGTTACATCCGGGCAATTATCTTCGACAAATGCCAGAACTTTGTCCAAATCCGCACTCATGTCCATGTAAGACGATTCTCCCCATGAAGAAGCGAAATAGGTATCTTTTGCCTGGATGACATGTCCCTCCCCGTCTGTAACGCTTGATCCTGATTCCTTGGAAGCCACTTTCATGATCCAGACATTGAAATATTCCTTGTAACTTTTGTAAGGTTCAGTGGAGAATAAGAAATCGATGCCGCTCTTTGCCAGCAATTCATAATCATCCAGTTCTTCTTCCTTGAATCCTTCCGGAACAATCGCTATCGGTACCGGTTTTTTCCCTGAAGTGGCCTCTATATAGAGTGTTGCAATTCCACTGTCTTCTTGTTCCAGTGAATCTCCGATATCTATCGTTCCCAGATCGGATATAGCGGATCGTACCAATGGCAGATGGTTGGCGGATGTCAGAGTTTTTGTCTGTAATCCGTTTGAGAAACTCATTGAGAATCCGGATTGCTCGCCGGGAAACACGGTAAAATAATAATCTTTACCGGTTTCAAAATTGCCATTCAGAGATACGCTTCTGGAAGTTACATCTTCGCTGAAATAGATTTCTCTGGTCAGTGTCGGCGTACCGTCCTCCTCCGTCATCAGAATGGAGTCTCCCGCAAGGGCTGTGGTTCCCTTCAGTATGACTTCGGTCAGCTTGTTTGTTACCGATCCTTGCAGACGGAATTTAACAAATGAAACTGCAGCATGGAAATGAAAATCTGATACTTGTTTATCTGTTTTACATAATGCTACGGCAGTTCCCTGAGGAATGGAGCCCGCTTTTGCTATTTGAGAAATGGGAATGTTTACGCCAAAAATGGGAGCATCGTTATATGTTGACAATTTTTTTGCTTCTGGATAGATGCTGTAGCACGGTCCGTTGTCAATACTGTAGTCATGATTGAACCGGCCG
>CADBLM010000095.1 GCA_902795445.1 uncultured Bacteroidia bacterium | reverse complement strand
GTCGCGGTAACGGGCCCCGATGCGGTTGCGGGAGTCGCGGTGGAAAATCATCTCCCCCTTTTCCCCGCGCAGGATTTCCTCGCAGGTCGCTTCCAGCCCCGTCTTGCCGGCATAGTCGCCGCTTTTGTACTCGGGATGATTCCGGATATAGGCGGCATCCACCTCGCTGACATAGCCCAGCAGGTTGCCGCCCGCATTGTAGGGATAATCACGCAGGCTGCGGGCCTGACCGGAGAAACCGGGAAACTTCCAGGCGATTTCCTCGAAACGCATATAGACCTCGGGGGGGAGTTTGGGGAACATCACGACGCTGCGGTAGCCGATTTTGCGGCGGGCGCTGCGGGTGGCGTACCCCGCCAGTTTTTCCCTTACCAGTTCCGGCTCTACGCCGAGAGCCCGGCAGAAGGCCAGCGTGTCGAAGGACTCCATCGCCGAGGGGGTGCACATCAGGTCGTAGCAGATTTTGTTGCCGACGAGGATTTCTCCGTTGCGGTCGTAGATGATGCCCCGCAGCGGATAGACCGGGATGTGTACCATCGAGTTGTTGAGCGCGTCGGTCTTGTAACTGTCATCGGCCACCTGGATGTAGAAAATCCGCCCGACCAGCAGCAGGGCGACGACCAGCATCCCGGCCATCAATTTGATATGACGGGACGGCCGGATCATTTTTCAAGATAGAGCGCAAGGACCGGCACGGCAAGGACGAGATTCACCGCCAAGGAGAGTCCAAAGGCCTCAAGACTGAAAAGGATGCTCCTTGTGCCTGCCGCATCCACCGTTATGTACAAGAGGAGGAACAACGCCGTATTGAGCAGGGTGCAGAGCAGAAATGGCCGCCAGCCCCATTTCTTCCAGGAGAGGCGTTCTCCCCGTTCCACAAGTTCCTCGCTGAAGGCTTTCTTCATCAGGAAACGGCGGATATAAGCCACGGGAAGCAAGGCGAAGGCATTGAGCCCGACGAGTCCGTCCGCCATCAAATCGACGGCCAGCCCGCTGAAGAAAGCGACGGACATACAACGGAGCGTGCTCCACTCCGCCGGGAGCCCCAGCACCATCACCGGCAGCAGGGTGAGCACCAGCAGCGGGCCCGTCTGAAACAAATGGCTCAGGACGACCTGCAACAGCACAAGCAGGAAATAGATGGCGACCGGATTCTTGCTCATTGTTCCAACGCTTCGATTTCTTCCCTCCACGCGTTGCTGACGATGATGACATAACGCAATTGAGAGGGATTTTCATACAAGTTCACCGCGATTTCCCGCGTCCCGTCCGTGGAAACCCGGCTCTCCCCGGTCACGCCCACGGGAATGTCGGGCGGATAGATGCCTGAAAAGGAACTGGTTTTGAGCACGCGTCCCGCCGGGATGGTGATATGATGGGGAATGTTGTGCAGGATGGCGGAATTTCTGTTGTTCCCGGCCCAGACCAGGGGACCGGTCACGCCGGTACTGTCTTCCCGGACGCTGACGGTCATTCCGGCGCTGAAGAAGGAACGGACGTAACTGTAGTGTGCGGACACGGCATCCACGACGCCGATGACGCCCCGCGGCGTGATGACGCCGCTGCCGTTTTCCACCCCGTCGTCCTCCCCTTTGTCGAGCAGGAAATAACTGTGCGTGCCTTTGAACTGATGCTTGACAATCTGGGCCGTCCGATAAATCCAGCACCCCAAGGTATCGTCGGGGACGACCTGGGACTGACGCTGTCCGAGCATCTGCTGCTGGGCCAGGATTTCCGCCGCAAGGACGGCATTTTCCTCCCGGAGATGGAAATAGCGCTCCGCGTTCTCGACGGAGCCCCAGAAGACGGCGTTGACGCTGTTGATGCCCTGGCCTATCCAGCTGCGCTGAATCTGCCCGTTGTGGAAAACCAGAGCAAGCGCAGCCACTTCCATCAAGATGAAGGCGGCTGCGTTGAGTACGTATCGGCGGGTATGGTGATTCCGCGCAGGCATCAGCGCATCAGGAACGGATAATGCTCCGTATCTTTCAACGCGATGTTGGTACCGCGGGCCACGGCCCGGAGCGGGTCATCGGCGACGTGGAAGGTAATGTTCATCTTGTCGGTCAGACGGGTGGCCAGTCCGCGCAGCAGAGCGCCGCCGCCGGCGAGCCAGATGCCCTGCTCGACAATGTCGGAATAAGGTTCGGGAGGAGTCTGTTCCAGCACGTGAACGATGGCGGACTCAATCTTGGAAATCGTCTTGTCCAGACAGTGCGCGATTTCGTCATAGGTCACGAACACCTCGACCGGACGGGCCGTCATCATATTGGGGCCGACCACCTTGTAGGGTTCGGGCTCCTCGTCCGGAGAAAGGACGGGCAAGACCGCGCCGACGGCGGCTTTGATTTCCTCCGCCGTCACTTCGCCGACCTTGACGCTGTGCTGCTGGCGCATATATTCCTGAATGTCCTTGGTCAGCGCGTCACCGGCCGTACGCACGCTGTCCTGCACGACGATACCGCCCAGGGAAATGACCGCAATCTCCGTCGTACCGCCGCCGATGTCCACAATCATACAGCCTTTCGGCGCCAACACATCCAGTCCGATACCCAAGGCCGAAGCCATCGGTTCGAACACCAGATAGATGTCGCGGCCGCCGGCATGTTCGGTGGAGTCGCGCACGGCACGGATTTCCACTTCCGTCGAACCGGCAGGGATGCCGACCACCATCTTGATGCTGGGATTGATGAGGAAATGCCTGTTGGAGTTGACTTTCCTGATAAAGCCGCGAATCATCATCTCCGCGGCATCGAAGTCCGCTATGACGCCGTCACGGAGCGGGCGGATGGTCTCGACGCCCGGATTGGTACGTCCCTGCATCTGTTTGGCGATATTGCCTACAGCCACACACTTGTGGGTACTCTTTTCAACGGCGACGATGCTCGGTTCGTCCAGCACGACTTCGTCGTTATGATATATGACGGTATTGGCCGTACCGAGGTCGATTGCCAATTCTTGGGTCAGAAAGGAAAAAGCCATTTTAGCACAGTTTTTAAAAATCTTGTAAAAGTAAGAATAATTAGTCGTTTTTCAAAGACAAATAAAACTTCGCCAGCGACAAATCATCGGGAGTCGTCAATTTGACATTGCTTTTTTCACCCGGAAGATAGACAATCTCCGCCTTTTCTTCGGGATGGCGGGACAAGTAGGCGCCGACGACGGAACCGTCATCGGTAAAACGCGTCTCAAAGGGCAGGCGGTACGCCGCCTTCAACAAGCGGGCATCGAAAATCTGCGGGGTCTGCACGGCAAAGAGGCGCTCGCGGGGAGGAAGGCCGGCCGTTTCATCCGCCGTCCACGACGGGGTGCCGCCCCGGAGGGCGGATGCATCTCCCGCAGGCATCAGGCAGCGGAGGGTATCGCTCAACGGCAGACAAGGTACGGCGCCGCGATAATTTTCCGCCGCATCGAAAAGCCGGACGATCAGTTCGCGGGAAACCAGCGGACGCACCCCGTCGTGAACAGCCACGACCGCGTCATCCGGAATGACGGCCAGCGCATTTTGAATGGAATGGAAACGGGTCATCCCCCCGGCCACGAGCGTCTGATGCACATAAAAATGCTGCTTCACACATAAATCTTTCCAGTATTCCATCCAGTCGGCGGCGAGAACCGTCACGATTTTGATGTCGGGAAACGCCCGGGTGAATGCTTCAATGGTACGGCGCAGCACAATACGCCCATCCAGCGGCATAAACTGCTTGGGAATATCTCCGCCCATCCGGCTGCCCCTTCCGGCGGCGACGACAATCAGGTATCGGGGTCTTGACATAATCGCAGATTTCTCCGCAAAGATATGCATTTTTATACACTTTTTGAAAAAGTTTGAAGAGATAAAAACCGCCGCCCACAAGCCCTCAGGAGGGATTTTTAATAAATTTATCAAAAAATTTGCAGTGGACGGATAATCTTTCCCAACTTTGCGGTCGAATCGCCGGGCGAGTGGCTGATTAAACAATTATTTATTGCTATGAAAAGAACAATGTTTCTGGGCTGTATGGCCCTTTTCTGGTTTGCCGCCTGCGAAAATCTGATGGATGAAATCCCCCTGGTCGCTCCGCCGATGCCTTCCGACCCTCCTGAAGGTGTGGAAGAAACGGCCGCCCTGCTGTCGCGGCTGCCTATCGGTACGGAGCAGATGCAGGAAGTCTTTGATGCCGTCCAATCCTCCTGCGACAATGGTTTTGACGAAGAATACCTGCTCGCCGACCTCTTGGCCGAGCCGGGCAGCGGCGTGGGAGAACGCCAGCTGAACGCCACCAAAGCCGGACCCGGGACGGAGGGCGGCGGCACCGGGGCAAGAAAATACAGCCGGCCCCTGCGGGACCTGCTTCGGAGCGCGATGCTGGCCGAAGAAGAAACCAAGGCGTCCGACAAAAGCGACGGGGCCGCAGAAGTGGAGGAACGCATCAGCCGGCTCTGCGGGAGCGGCGTCCAAATTTACTGGCCGTACTCCGAAAACTGGGACGGACAGTCGCTGCCCGTCATCACCTACGACCCGGGAGCGGAACTCAAAAGCAACCGGGGCTGGCGGCTCACGGCGGACGGAGGCGCGATGGAAGAAGTGCAGGTGGACGAAGAAATGGCGCGCAGCGGCTGCGTCTGGGTCGTCAACAGCAACGAAGACAGCGGGCTGACGCCGCTCGCCTACCTGCGCAAGACCGACCCGACCTGGGGGCTTCCCGACCACGGGACGGTCGTCGTCGGACCGCAGGGCGTCACAGGGACGTCGCCGGAAAGCATCCGGCAGCGGGCCTCAGGCAAGAGTACAGGCAGCAAGACCCTGCTGCTGAAAAAGTTCACTGCCAAGCGGAACTTCGACAACTGGTTCTGCGGCGGCTCGGAATTTTTCATCAAAATCGGCAAGGTGGAAGACTTCAAAGGGACCACCGAAGCGGATTTGCAGCGCTACAAGCCCAGCATCACCGACTTTATGGTGGCCGTCAAGCGCAAGGACATCGGGAAGGAACTGGACTTCAACGCCCTGCTGGTTTCCGAATGGACAGACCAGCTGTCTATGTGCGCCTTTCTTATCACCGAAGACGACGGCGGCACCATCGGCAAATGGGACTGCAACGCCGTCGTCAAAATCAACTCCAAAAGTTACGGACTTGAAATCAGCATCCCCGTCAACTCCAAGGACGACATCGTCTGGCGCGGTCAGCTCAGCGGCAAATATATCAACGCCACCAGCAACCTCACCGGTCACTTCGGCGACGTCGATCTCGTCTTCGAAGTCCTCGATTATTCTGATTTTTGAAAGGAATTTCCGCTTACTGCTGCTGGGCGGCTGCGGCTTTGGCCTGCATCTCAGCCTGGAGGCTTTCGAGGGTGCGGTCAGCGGGAATATTCAGCGCCTTGCGGGCATCCGGCGTCAGGTCGGTACACTGGGCCTTGTCGATATACAGGACGGCAGTGGCGTCGAAGACCATCGTGAAACCCTTTTCCTTGCCGAGCTGACCGACGGTATCCTGGGCTTTCTTATAGATGGGAGCCATCAGTTTCTGCTGCTGCTCCTGGAGTTCCTGCTGGATGGCACCCTGGAATTCACGGATGCGGTTTTCCATTTCAGAAAGTTCTTTCTCCTTGCTTTCCTTGATGGCGGAGGTCCAGGTCGAGGCCTTCTGCTGATACTGCTCGTATTTCTTCTGGAATTCTTCCACCATTCCTTTGTAGGTTTCCTGTGCCTCGTTGGAGGCGGCTTCCGAAGTCGCACGGGCTTCATCCATCTCAGGCATCAGCTGCACGAGTTCTGAGAAATTGACATAGGCGAACCTGGGGGAAGCGGCTTCCTGGGCATTCACTGCGGACGCGGCAAAAAGCGTGATGAGAGAGATAAGGAAAATCTTTTTCATACTATTTTCAAATTAAATTGTTATCCATTAAAATTGTTGTCCAATCACGAAGTGGAACTGGCTCTTTCCGTGGACCGGGTCGTCGAAGCCCCATCCCCAGTCAACACCCAGCAGACCGACCATCGGGAGGAACACGCGGACACCGACGCCCGCCGAGCGCTTGATCTGGAAAGGATTGAAGTTGCTCAGGTCGGACCAGCAGTTACCGCCTTCGAGGAAGACCAATGCATAAATCGTGCTTTGCGGCTGCAAAATGACCGGATATCGGAGTTCAACGGTAAATTTATCATACAGATAGCCCGCGTAGGCCTGCGTACCGTTGCTCAGGTAGAGGACATCGGTCAGCGAGTAATTCTGATAACCACGCAGGGAGATGATTTCGGAACCGTAGAAGTTGTAACCCGACATACCGTCGCCGCCGACAATGAAGCCTTCGAACGGAGAATAGCCCCATTTCTTGTTGTAGCGGCCGAGGTAGCCGAACTGGGCGCGGGTCATCAGGACGAGGTCGCCGACAAGCTTGGTGTAGAGCGCCCCCTTGAAGGTCCACTTGTGGTACTCGATCCATTTGTACTTGTTGGCGTCGCTCCAGAGCTTGTTGCCCCGGGAATCGACGGCGTTGTAATCCACGTCTTTCCAGCTGCCGACGGGAACTTTGTTGCCCTTGGCATCGTAGGTGTACTTGCGGAAGAGGGAATACGGCGGCGTGAGTTGCAGGCTCAGGGTAAAGTCGCTGCCGCTACGGGGATAAATCTGCTGGTCGGTGGAGTTGCGGGACAGGCTGATGGTCCAGCTGAAGTTGTTGCTCAGACCGGTGTCGAACATAAAGTAGCCGGTCCAGTTCTTCAGTTTGTAGGTCTGCCAGCTGAGCTGGTTGTAGAGGGTGAAGAAGTTGTCGGGCCACTTCAGCCGCGTACCGATACCGGCCGCGAAACCGTACACCTCCATAAAGCGGCTGTTGTCGAGGAAGCCGATGGCGAGATAACTGTTGGTCTGGCGGGTGTAGTAGAGGGAGAGGTTGAGCGAGGTCGGCTTCTTGCCGAAGAGCCAGGGCTCGCTGAAACTGGCCGAGAGACTGGTGTAGTAGGTTCCGTTGGTCTGGAAACGGAAAGACAGGCTCTGGGCGTCTCCCAGAGGGACGGGACGCCAGGCGCCCTTCTTGAACATCCGCTTGGTGGAGAAGTTGTTGAAACTTACGCCCACGGAGGCGACGAAGGTGTTGCCGCCCCAGCCGCCGGAGAGTTCCAGCTGGCTCGAAGGCTTTTCCGTTACATTATATATAATGTCAACCGTATTGTTGGCCTGGTTGGGGATGATGGAGTAACCCCGGCTTGCGTCCGCGATGGCCTCCGGGTCGAACTGCCCCATCGAGGAGATTTCCCGGATGGAACGCTCGAAATCGCTCTGGCTGAAGAGATAGCCCGGCCGGGTGAAAATCTGGCGGCGGACCACCTTCTCGTTGGTGATGTCGTTGCCATTGATGATGATGTTGTTCAAGGTGGCCTGCTTGCCCTCGACCACGCGCATTTCCACGTCCACGGAATCGCCCTGGATGTTCAGTTCGACGGGCTGGACGTTAAAGAAGAGGTAACCGTTGTCCCGGTAGAGCTTGGAGACGTCGTACTCGTTCTGCTTGCCGCCGCCGAAGAGGCGTTTTTCCATCGTCACCATATCATAGACGTCACCCTTCTTGATCTGGAGGATGTCGTTGAGCGCTTCGGTGGAATAGACGGAATTGCCCGTCCAGGTGATGTTCCGGAAGTAGTAACGGCGGCCTTCCTCGAAGTAGAAGTCGATGCCCAGCCGGTTGTCGCGGATGTAAAAGATGGAGTCTTTCAGGAGGCGGGCGTCGCGGAAACCGTTCTCGTTGAACTTGGAAATCAGTTTCTTCTTATCGTTGGGATACTCCTTCTCGTCGAATTTCTTGCTCTTGAAGAGGTTGATCAGACGCATATCCCGCGTCTTCTCCATCGAAGTGATCAGCTTGATGTCCTTGACGTGTTCGTTGCCGAAGAAGCGGATTTTCTTGATCTTGACCTTCTTGCCCTTCTCCACGGCGAAATTGACCCGGATGGCGCTGCGGATGAGCGTATCCTTCTCGACCTCCGCCTTTACCTTCACGTTGAGGAAGCCCTTGTCCTTGAAGAAACGTTCGATGATGCCGATGGAGGTCTTTTCCACGTATTCGGAAAATTCGCCGCCCCGCTTGAGCTTGAGGCGCTCCTCCATCAGGTCTTTCTGTTCGCTCTTCTTGATGCCGGTGAAGGTCCAGCGGGAAACGCGGGGGCGCTCGATGATGTCGATGACCAGGTTGACGCTGTCGCGGCCGGGGGAGAGGGACTCCATCCGGATGGAAACGTCTTCAAACTTGCGCTGGGCCCACAGGCGGCCGACGATGGAAGAAATGTCTTCACCGGGGATGGTGACCTTCATTCCTTTGCGAAGTCCGCTGAGCTGGATAATCTGTTCGGCGCCGAAATACTGGTTTCCTTCGACCCGGACATTGCCGACAAAATATTGGGCCGGATGGCCATAATCAACCTCCGGAGCCGCTTCCTGTGCAAAAACACTGCCCTTCATCAAGAGCAGCAGAAGCACGCAGAAAGAGGCCTTTACGATTGATTTCATCCTGCAAATATAAGCATTTATTTGATTTTTCCGAAGCGGCGGTCGCGAGCGGCATAATTTTCAAGCGCCCGGATGAATTCCTCCCGACGGAAATCCGGCCAGAGCGTGTCGGTGAAAAGCCACTCGCTGTAGGCCGCCTGCCAGAGCAGATAGTTGCTGATGCGGCTTTCTCCGGAGGTGCGGACAATCAGGTCCGGGTCGGGAATGTCCGCCGTAACGAGACAGTCGTGAAAATCCCCGGGCGTGGACGCCAGCAGGGCTTTTTCCGCCGTCTCTATGGAGTCGCTGCGCCGGAGGATGCCGAGGGCCATCCGGCGGGCGGCCTGAAAGATGTCCCACTGGCCGCTGTAACTCATAAAGACAATCAGGTCGAGCGTCGTGTTGGCCGCCGTCATCGCTTCGCAGGCTTCGATTTCCCGTCGGAGGCCCCCGGAGAGCCGCTCCCGGTTGCCCAGGACGCGGAAACGCACGCCGTTCTCGTTCAGGGAGGGCATCTCGGCGGACATCGCCTTGCCCATCAGGTCCATCAGATGGTGCACTTCGCTCTCGGGGCGTCCCCAGTTTTCCTCGGAAAAGGCGAAGACGGACAGGTAACGGACTCCCGTTTCGACGGCGGCCTTCACACAGGCGCGGACGCTCTCGACGCCTTCTATATGTCCCTGGAAACGGTCTTTCCCCCTTTCTTTCGCCCAGCGGCCGTTGCCGTCCATAATGAAGGAGATGTGGCGGGGAAGCTTGTCTTTGTCAATCATTGTCTCATTTG
Organism: uncultured Bacteroidia bacterium; assembly: GCA_902795445.1. Taxonomy (GTDB): domain Bacteria; phylum Bacteroidota; class Bacteroidia; order Bacteroidales; family UBA932; genus Cryptobacteroides. Next base: position 5,301 of record CADBLM010000095.1, on the reverse strand, counting down.
TTGTTGCGGAGGTCTTCCCCCCAGTAGAGCTTGTCGGTCAGCGCCCCTATGAAGCTGCTGCCTGCGAGGCGGACGCGCTTAATCGAAAACCGTGCCATCGAAATCCGCACCACGGCATCCTGGGGAAGGGAATAGAGGCGGTTGTCGAGCGACAGGCCCACCCGGGAATCGCGGGCGCGGAAAGAGATTTCCAACGAGGAGGTATCGGGAATGACCAGCGGCCGTACATTGAGGTTGTGCGGGGCGATCGGAGAAAGGATCCAGACTTTGGCCTCGGGCATCACGATGGGTCCGCCGACGCTGAGGGAATAGGCCGTGGAGCCGCTGCTCGTGGAAACAATCAGGCCGTCCGCCCAGTAGGTCGGCAGTTCCACGCCGTCCACGCGGACATCTACGCCCAGCATCGCCGCCCCCTGCCGGTGCAGCGCCACTTCGTTGAGGGCGTAGGGCCATTGCGGGGCCTCTTCCGAAGACGGCCATTCCACCCGGAGGAGGCTGCGGTTTTCGATGCGGTAGGCGCCCGACACCAGACGGGCAACGGCATCCTCGGGAGTGTTTTCTGAAAGGAAACCGATACGGCCGAGATTGACCCCGAGCAAAGGGATGTCCCTTCCGCCGAGCAGGGCGGCCGCGGAGAGAAAGGTACCGTCTCCGCCGATGGAGAGAACCATATCGCAGTCTTCCGGCAAAACTCCGCCGGGGGTGAGGCGGAAGACGGAAAAACGGCCGCCGCTGTCCGTCAGGGCCTTTTCGAGGCGCAGACAGCGTTCGTCCTGCCAGAGTTTCTCGTGCCGTATGTAAAGGGCCAGTTTCATTCTTTGCTATAAAAAGGCCTCAAAATTAAGCATATTTTCCCAATAAAAAAATTTTGCGATTGTCCCGGCTTGCTCGTACCTTTGCCGGCGTTATGACACGTTTATCTGTAAACATCAACAAAATCGCGACGCTCCGCAACGCGCGGGGCGGCAATGTCCCCGACGTGACCCGCGCCGCGCTGGACATCGTGCGCTTCGGCGCCGAGGGCATCACCGTCCATCCCCGGCCCGACCAGCGGCATATCCGCTACAGCGACGTCCGCGACATCCGTCCCCGCCTGGACGTGGAGTTCAATATGGAAGGCAATCCGATCGACAGTTTCAACGCCCTGGTCCTCGAAGTGCATCCCGAGCAGGTGACGCTGGTGCCGGACAGCGCGGACGCCATCACCTCCAATGCCGGATGGGATACCGTCCGATGCAAGGATTTCCTGCGGCAGACCTGCGCACGATTCAAGGCCGCCGGCATCCGCACCTCCATCTTCATCGACCCGGTTCCGGAGATGGCCCGCGCCGCCGCCGAATGCGGCTGCGACCGCGTGGAGCTCTACACAGAGGCCTACGCCCGCCATTATGCCTCGGGAAAGGGACGGGAGGGCATCGCCCCGTATGTGGAGACGGCCCTCGCCGCCCGGGAATGCGGACTGGGCGTCAACGCCGGCCACGACCTGAGCCTCGACAACCTGGGATTTTTCATCGGGAACATCCCCTTCGTCGCCGAGGTTTCCATCGGGCACGCGCTCATCAGCGAAGCGCTGTACCTGGGGCTGGAAGAAACAATCGGACGCTATCTGGACATTCTGAAAAAAAATTCCGGGCAGAAAAATTAGAAAATCAGCAGGCCATTTGGGAAAAATGGTTATATTTGCAGGTTTGAAAACAAAACTATCTATGGATAAGAAATCTTTTATCATCAGCCTCGTCGCTCTGGCAGTTGCCGTCGGCACCTGCGTTTATAGTGTGATTGCCACCACATCCACCGGCAAAAAAGCCACTGTCACAAAGACTGAAAACGGTGAATCCTCCGCCGAGCCCATCGAAATCGCCGAAGGCAGCATCGTCTATTTCCAACTGGACCGCATACTCAAGGAGTATGATATGGCCAACGACCTCAGCAGCGTCGTGGAAAGCAAGATGCAGAGCATCCAGGAGCAGATGGCGACCCGCCAGAAGAAACTCCAGAAAGATTATGACGCTTTCAACGAGAAGATTCAGAAGGGCCTGATGACCCAGTCCACCGCCCAGGCGCAGGCCGAGAAACTCGAGAAGCAGAAAAGCGAACTCGAGCAGTGGGCCAACACCAAGCAGAACGAAATGATGGAAGAGCAGCAGGTCACGATGAACCAGATTATGGATGCCGTCCAGACCTTCGTCACCGCCTACAATGAAGAGAAAGGCTATGCGATGATTTTCGCCAACCAGGCGATTGCTCCCATTATGACCGCCAACAGCGGCCTTGACATCACCGACGAGATCATCGCCGGCCTCAACGAGGAGTATGTCAAGAATAAAAACAAAAAAGACTAAGTTCTTTTTATGTGCGTAGCGCGTAGATTACTGCTCAGTTTTTCCCTCATCCTGCTGTCGGCCTTCACTCTGGCGGCCGAGGATGTCGTCGAACATAAAGTCAAGTGGTATGAAGACGCGCAAACCATCTGCAACCGGAACGGAATCAGCCTCGAAGAACTGCTGAAAGCCAATTCACTGCGGTACGACACCGACGTCAAGCCCGGGATGACCCTCCGCATCCCGAAAAAAGTTTCGGCCAAGGCCACGCTCCTGCCCAAGGAAGAGCCGGAAGCCGGGACTTCTCCGGCGAAGGTCGGAAAGACCTCCGAGCCGGTCTTGGCGGCGGACGTACCCGCGGTTGTACCCGCCATAGGGTCCGCCGTTTCCGGAACAGTCCCCGAAGGGAAATCCGATTTTCAGGATACGGCTGCGTTCAAGGCCGTCAAGAACCGGCTGAAGGCCGGCCTGGTCCTGCCGCTGAAAAGCGCCGAGGGCGGCAGCGAGAATTACACGGATTTCTATGGCGGCGCCCTGCTGGCCATCGATGAAGCCGCCCGCGAGCACGGCATCGGAACGGAGCTTCAGGTCATCGACCTGCAGGAAGAGCCGCAGGCGTGGGACAAGTTGAAGAAGAGCGATTTCATCATCGGTCCGGTCAACAGCAAAGACCTCGGGGCAGCGCTCGACGCCTTGCCTGCCGAGGTGACGGTCGTATCTCCGCTCGATCCCCGCTGCGAGCCTCTGACGGCGCAGCATGCCAACCTGATTCAGGCACCCACCCCGGTCGCCCGGCAATGGGTCAACTCCTTCGAGTGGATGAAAAAGGAATTCATCACTTCCGACAAACTGTTCGTTCTCTTTGAGAAAGGCAGCAAGGAAGAGGCTCCCGATTCCTGGCTGAACCGGCTGGCCGACAGCTGCGGGATTCCCGCCATCAAATACAGCTACAAAATTCTGGACGGACGCGAAGTGGCGGACGAACTCATCGAGCAGTGCACGATGGTTCCCGACGCCGTCAATCGCGTCATCATCGCCAGCGACAACCAGGCGTTCGTCAACGACGCCGTACGGAACCTGCGCGTACTGGTCCACAACGGCTGCAAGGTCGTCCTCTACGGGACGGCCCGTATCAAGTCTTTCGACACCATCGAAGTCGAAAATCTCCATAGCCTGTCCTTCCGGATGAGCGCCACCTACAACGTGGACTACAACCAGCCCGCGGTGCAGCGTTTCCTCCTCAAGTACAGAGCCCTTTATAACACAGAACCTACCGCATTCGCTTTTCAGGGATATGACCTGATGAAGTATATGCTCATATTGAAGTCCGGTTCACCCCAAGATTGGGAAAATCAAGCCATAAACAAACGCATCGACCTGCTGCAGGAAAGTTTCCTCCTGAGCAAACAGGGGCAGGGATGGGTCAACACAGCCACGCGCGAAGTGGTTTACGGCTCCGGATACAATATAGAGACATATCAATCATCAAGTTATATTCTTAACCAATGAACACAAATGCAATTATGGCCAGCCTGGAGGCCAAACATCCGGGCGAAAGCGAGTACCTGCAGGCCGTCCGCGAAGTCCTGCAGTCGGTGGAAGAAACCTACAACCAGCACCCCGAATTCGAAAAAGCGAAAATCATCGAACGCATCGTGGAGCCTGACCGCATCCTGACGTTCCGCGTCACCTGGGTGGACGACAAGGGCGAGGTCCAGACCAACCTGGGCTACCGCGTACAGTTCAACAGCGCCATCGGTCCCTATAAGGGCGGCCTCCGTTTCCATCCGGCCGTCACCCCTTCCATGCTCAAGTTCCTGGGCTTCGAGCAAGTGTTCAAGAACGCGCTGACCACCCTGCCGATGGGCGGCGCCAAAGGCGGCAGCGACTTCGACCCCTCCGGCAAGTCCGATGCCGAGATTATGCGTTTCTGCCAGGCCTTTATGCAGGAGCTGGTCAACGTCATCGGTCCCGACCAGGATGTCCCCGCCGGCGACGTGGGCGTGGGCGGCCGTGAAATCGGCTTCCTCAACGGGATGTACCGCAAACTCACCAGCCAGCACGGCACGGGCGTGCTCACGGGCAAGGGCTTGACCTGGGGCGGCTCGCTCCTGCGTCCCGAAGCCACCGGTTTCGGTCTACTTTATTTCGTGGACAATATGCTCAAGAAGGCCGGAAAGAGCATCAAGGGCTGCCGCGTGGCCATCTCCGGCTTCGGCAACGTCGCCTGGGGCGCCGCCATCAAGGCGACGGAAATGGGCGCCAAAGTGGTGACCATCTCCGGCCGCAAGGGTATGTGCGAAATTCCTGACGGCATCGACCAGGAGATGATTGACTATATGCTCGAAATGCGCCAGTCCAACCGCCACAATGTCGAGGATATGGCCATCAAGTTCCCGGGCAAGGCCAAATACTTTGCCGGCGAAAAGGCCTGGAGAGTCCCCTGCGACATCGCCCTCCCCTGCGCGTTCCAGAACGAACTGAGCCTGGAAGACGCCAAGACCCTCGTCGCCAACGGCTGCTGGGCCTGCAGCGAAGGCAGCAATATGGGTTGCCAGCCCGACGCCATCCACTACTTCCAGTCCCAGGGCATCCTCTTCAGCCCGGGCAAAGCCTCCAACGCGGGCGGTGTGGCCACTTCCGGTCTGGAAATGGTGCAGAACGCCTCCCACATCTCCTGGAGCGCCGCCGAAGTGGACGCCAAACTTCAGAAGATCATGAGCGACATCCACGAGCAGTGCGTCAAGTACGGCACCCAGGCCGACGGCACCATCGACTATGTCAAGGGCGCCAACATCGCCGGCTTCATGAAAGTCGCCACTGCGATGATCGAGCAGGGCATCTATTAGTTTCTTCGCGGACCTGCCGCATACACATAAGGGTTGGCCATTGCGTGATGTGACCCCCAAAAGTTGGACGGTTTAACATTATTTAAGAAGCCTTCGATTGGAACAGAGCTCGGTATTGAACCGGGCTCTTT
>CADBLM010000094.1 GCA_902795445.1 uncultured Bacteroidia bacterium | reverse complement strand
TACTCGACAGCGCCCTGCGCCATGTAGCGGAGGAGCGTCTGGTTGGCATAGTTGCGAGCGCCCTTGGACACCTGCAGGATCACCGGAGACTTGGTCTCGGCGGCAGCCTGGATGATGGCCTGGAGCTGCTCCATATTGTTGAAATTGAATGCGGGGATGGCATATCCGCCGGCAACGGCCTTCTTGAACATCTCTCTGGTGTTGACAAGGCCAAGGGTTTTGTAAGATACCATAGTGTATAAAAATTGAGTAATTTCAGTCGGTTTGACGGTTCCTCCCGCCAAAATCACGCAAAAATAGTTATTTTTGCAGAAATAACGAAACGACAGCGGAAATAATTTGCGCCATGCAGGAAAAAGTCATCATATTCACCGCCCCTTCCGGATCCGGGAAAAGCACGATTATCCATCATTTGCTGGGCTTGCACCCGGAATTTGAATTTTCCGTCTCCGCAACGACCCGCGCACCGAGGGGAGCGGAACAGGACGGCATCGACTACTATTTCAAAACCCCGGAGGAATTTGCCCGTCTGGTGGCCGAAGATGCCTTCGTCGAACACGAGCAGGTCTATGCGGGTGTCAGCTACGGCACCCTGAAGAGCGAAGTGAGACGCATCTGGGACAAGGGCTCCGTGATTATCTTCGACGTGGATGTCAAAGGTGCCTGGAATCTCAAGCGGTATTTCCGGGAAAAAGCCCTCGCCATCGTCGTCAAGGCGCCCTCCGCCGAAGAACTGCGCCGTCGGCTGACAGCCCGGGGCACCGACTCCCCCGGGGCCATCGAGGAAAGGCTCGCCAAGGCGCAGAAGGAACTGGACTTTGCGGAAGGAAAATTCGACTGCATCCTGGTCAACGACAAGTTGGAAGACACCTTCGCACAGGCGGAAGAGATGGTGGATGCCTTCCTGAACGCGGAATGAGCGGCCTGACGGTTCTCTACAGCGGCTCGTTCAACCCGCTGCACATCGGCCATCTGGCCATCCTGCGGGCGCTGGCCGCGCGTGCGGATGTGGGCCGGGTCCTGCTGGCCGTCTCCCCCAGGAATCCCCTGAAGGAAAACATTTCGGAAGCCTCTGCGCAGGCCCGTCTGCAAGCGGCCCGGGAAGCCCTGTCCCGTCATCCCGAGCTGGGCGGGAAAGTGGCGGTCTGCGACATCGAGTTCCACCTTCCCCCGCCCCATTACACCATCCGCACCCTGGACGCGCTCGCGGAAACTCCGGACGGCCGCACGGCTTCAGGCGACAGAAAGGCGGCCGCCTTCTGCCTGGCGGTCGGCGGGGACCAGCTGGCGGATTTCCGAAGATGGAAGGATTACGCCCGCATCCTGCGGGAATACGGCCTGATGGTCTATCCGCGGAAGGGCTTTGACAGCGCCGCGCTGCGGGAAGACCTGCTGCGGGAAGACGCCTCCTACCGCATCATCCTGCTGGATGCGCCGACGGTGGATATTTCTTCCACGGCCATCCGCGAAGGCCTTCTGGACAATCCCGCCTCTGCGATGATGTAGTCCCCGCGCCGGGGAAGAATGCATTACAGCGTCATCCACCGGATGGATGTGTCGCGGGCCCACCAGGTCATCTGCCGCTTGGCATAATGGCGGGTGTTGCGCTGCACCAGTTCGACGCCGCGCTCCAGGGAGTACTCCCCTTCCAGCACCGGAAAGAGTTCTTTGTAGCCTACGGTCTGCAAGGCCGTAAGCTGCCGCCGCGGATAGAGACTTTCGACTTCCTGCATCAACCCTTCCTCCATCATCCGGAGCACCCGGGCGTCGATGCGGGCATAGAGTTCGGCCCGAGGACGGGTAACGCCGATTTTTTCGATGGTGAAGGGACGCTGCCGGGCGGGACGGGTCTTGAAGGAGGAAAAGGGACGGCCGGTCATCAGGCAGACCTCCAGCGCCCGGACGATACGCTGGCCGTTGGCCAAGTCGAGGGTGGCGTAACTCTCGGGGTCGAGGCTGCGGAGTTGCGTACGGAGCGACTCTACCCCCTCTTCCTTCAGGCGCCGGCAGAGTCCGGCACGCAGTTCGGGGTCGGCCGGCGGAAAGTCATCCAGGCCGTTGCAGACGGCATCGATATAAAAGCCGGACCCGCCGCACATCACGAGGGTGTCGTGACCATCGTCAAAGAGCCGTTCGATGAGCGCAAGCGCTTCCAGTTCGTATTTTCCGGCCGTATAAAGCTGCGTAATGCTGTGGTCCCGGATAAAATAATGTCGGACGGCCGCCAGCTGTTCCTCCGAGGGAACGGCCGTACCGATACGCATCTCCCGGTATAACTGCCGGGAATCACAGGAAATAATCGGGGAATCATAGCGCCGGGCATACTCCAGACTCAGGTCCGTCTTGCCGGCGGCCGTGGGGCCGAGCAGAATCAGCAGTTTCTTACTCGTCGTCACCCTCTTCTTCGCCGTAGATTTCTTCTCCCTCTTCCGTCACATCTTCTTCCTCATCGTCCTCGTCTTCCTCATAATCCTCGTCATCGGGGTCCTTGAGGAACTTCTTCCGCTTGTCATCGGGCATATCTTCGAGGGCGACATAGCCCCGCTCGAAGGCGATGGGATTGGGGCCGACGGACTCGGTTTCCAGCAGTTGCGGATACCGTTCGTCGGGCTGCGGGAGGACCTCGCCCTCATAATCCACCAGCACGCTCTTGCGGTTGGTCGTGTCGTAGAAATAGACGAAATGGTCGTAAGCGGCCTTGTGGCACTTTTCGGCCGTCATACTGTCGATGGTCCCCTGTCCCAGGTCCATCATACTGAAACGGGCCAGGGCGCCGCCCTGCTCATCCACGGCCTTGAAGATGACAATCTGGTCCTGGGGAAAATCCATATCGGCGACCATCATCCTGTGGAAACGGAAGAGGGAGGTTCCGGGTTTGAGCAGATAATGCCGGGCAAAACCCTTGATGCCGGGCAGCGAGATTTTGTACTTCAACAGCTTTTCCATCGGTTCTCAAATTTGAGGGGCACAAATGTACAAGAAAAATCCGTATCTGCGAAAAAAAATCAATAACAATCGACAGAAAAACCCTCTTCGACGAGGGGACGCACCAGTTTGCGCAGTTCTTCGACGGGAATCTTGACAAGACCCGCCTGGGGTGCCGGACGGTCCAGGCTGTAGCACTGCACGGAGCGGGGCCGCAACGCGCGGACGAGGTCCATCCAAGCCGCCAGCCGCCCGGGCTGCGCCGCATCGTAGCCGTCTTCCGTGCGGAGAAACATCGTCTGCAGGATGAAGCGGCCGTCAAAACGGCGGATGTTTTCCTTCACGGTCTCCAAATCATAAGGGAAGGCGGGGCGGTTGATGCGGCGGATATCTTCCAAGGAGGCCGCGTCAATCTTGAGGATGGGATTGTCCACCTTGAGCAGGGCCTCCACGACGGCATCGTCCCCGAGGCGGGTGGCGTTGGTGAGGACGGAGACCTTGGCGTCCGGGAAGAAGCCGTCGCGCAGGAGCAGCGTGTCCGCGACAATCTGCGGAAAATCCGGATGGAGCGTAGGCTCGCCGTCGCCGCTGAACGTGATGGAATCAATATGCCGGCCTTCGAGCATCAGCCCGGCCAGTTTGTCTTCCAAGGCCCGCCGCACCTCCAGGGCCGTCGGAAGGGTCTTGTCGTCCCGGCCGTCCTTGTTCCAGCCGCATTCGCAGTAAATGCAGTCGAAATTGCAGAGTTTCCCCCGCCGGGGCAGCAGGTTGATGCCCAGGGAGGCGCCCAGCCTCCGGGAACGGATGGGTCCGAATACGGTGTCTTCTCTCATCATAACAGTATCAATTTTCAGCAAAAATAATCAGTTTTGTGAGAAAAGCGAAATTTATGTATTTTTGTCAAATTTTTCACGTGATGATTCTGTCTTTTCTTCGGAAAAAACCCCAATATACAGTCTTCGGTCCCGAGGGTGGCCTGTCGGTCCGGCTTACCCTTCCCGAGGGCTTCGACCCGGCGGCCGGGAAATGTCCGTTGGTCCTTCTGATGCACGGCTTTATGGCCAGCAAGAGATTGTACCCCATCCCCGACCTGGCGCAGTCCCTGGCCCGGGAGGGCATCGCCTCCCTCGCGCTGGATTTCGACGGGCACGGAAAGAGCGAAGGACGTTTTGTCGAGATGACAGTCCCCAAAGAGATAGAGGATGCCCGGGCGGCGCTGGCGTACGCCCGCAGCCTTCCCTATGTTTCCCGTATCGCCTTTGCCGGCCATTCGCAGGGCGGTGTCGTGGCCGGAATGCTGGCCGGACAACTGGAGGACAGCCCGGAAAGGCCGGCGTGCCTCGTGCAGATGGCCCCTGCCGCCGTGCTGAAGGACGACGCCCTGGCCGGGCGGTGCATGAACGCCCGCTACGATGCGTCCAATCCGCCGGAATCCGTCAACGTGCTGTTTCACCGTCTTGGGCGCGGATTCATCCTGTCCGCACAGCAACTGCCCATCTATGAGACTTCCTGCCGCTATTCCGGCAAAGTCTGCCTCATTCACGGGAAGAAAGACCGGATCGTCCCTTTCTCCTACAGCGAAGAATACCACCGTCTCTATCCGGACAGCGTCCTGCACCTGCTGGAGAACGAAGCCCATTTCCTCAACCGCGACAAGAAAGCCGTCGTTGCGACGGCGGTCGGATTCCTGAAAGAAAACCTGCTCTGAGCCGATGACCGCCTATCTCCGCCTGCTGCTCATCATAGGAGTGACGATGTTGTCCGCGATACGGGCGGAGGCCTCCAATGCCCCGAAGGATACGTCCCTGCGGAGCTGCCGCATCGATACCGTCAGGCTCTGGGAGGGATACAAGACCCGTTTCGGCGACCAGGTGAGCCTATACGCGTTCCGGCCGGAAAAGCCCAACGGCGTCAGCATCGTCGTCTGTCCGGGCGGGAGTTATTTCTGGCTGGACAAAAACACGGAAGGACTTCAGGTCGGAAAGTGGCTGAGCGGGCACGGCATCACGGCCTTCGTCCTGTTCTACCGGACGGCGGGGAAGGGGGAATTTGCCTGGCATACCCGCCTGCTGTTCCGGGGAAAGCGGCATCCGGATATGGTCAGCGACGGTCAGCGGGCCCTGCAATGGGCCGGGGAACACGCCCGGGACTATGGCATCGACCGGGACAAAATCGGGATGATGGGCTTTTCCGCCGGCGGACACCTGGTACTGTCGTGCGCCTGTTTCTTCCGGACGGATTTCCTGCGGGAGAGCGGCATCGCGTGCGGGAGCGCCCTGCGTCCCGCCTTTGTCGCGCCCGTCTATCCGGTCGTCACGCTCGACGGGCCGTACGCCCACGGACGTTCCCGCCGGGGACTGCTGGGCGACAGCAAGCAACACGACCGGAAGATGATCGACTCCCTGTCCATTGAAAAGCACATTCCGGACGACTGTCCGCCCGTATTCGTCGTCAACTGCGCGGACGACCCCATTGTCGATTACCACAACTCCGTCCTGCTGGACGAGGCGCTTTCGGCCAAAAACATCCCCCACCGCTACCTCCGATATGCCAGCGGAGGTCACGGTTTCGGCGTCAGCGACCTGCTCGGGACGCCGGAATGCCGGCAATGGCGGAACGAATTCCTACTTTGGCTGGGTGAGATAGGCCTTCCGGTCCAGTTTCCCGTTGTAGGTCCGCTTGATTGAGTCCACCTGCTCGTAATAGACGGGCACCTTGTAGGCCTCAAGCGCAGACTTGATATGGGCGGCCAGGGCGTGCTTGTCCAGCGGCGTCCCTTCTTCCAGCACGACGAGCAGTTTGAGCACCGTCCCGATGACCGGATGGACGGCCGGGATGCAGACGCAGTCCTTGAGGCCCGGCCAGGAAGCGGCGGCGTTTTCCACTTCCACGGGGTTGACCTTGAATCCGCCGACGTTGATGACGTCCCCGCTGCGTCCTGTCAGATGAAGCATCCCCTCCTCATCGACATAGCCGAGGTCGGCGCCGTAAATCTTTCCGTCCCGGAGCACCTGGCGCGTACCTTCCTCATCGGCGACATAGCCGCTCATTATGGTGCTTCCGGACACGATGACATTGCCGTCGGCCGTTACTTCGACGGAGGCATTCTTCATCGGGCGTCCGACGCAGCCCTCCATATATTTTCCGTCGTTGAAATCATAGGTGCACACGCAACCGATTTCCGTCCCGCCATAGGTGTTGTACAGGCGGGAACAGGGCAGGGCTTCGGCGAGACGCCGCATATCCGTCTGGGTGATGGGGGCGGCACCGGTCTCGATGAAATCGATTTTTTCCGCCAGCGCGTGAAGCCGTTCGTAGGAGAACTGCATCATCAGGCGGAGGCTGGCCGGAACCATAAAGGTGGCGAATTTCTTATAAGGAAGGTCGAAAACCTTGAAGAAGGCGTTGATATCCTTGAGACCGTCCAGGATGCACAGGGTCGCACCGACGGCGAGGGTAGGCTGGATTTTGGAAAGGGAGGCGATGTGATTGAGCGGACCGCTGACGATAAAGAGCAGGTCGGGGGAGAAATGCAGGTCGCTGATGAAATTGTCCGTCCAGGCCAGCAGGGCGCTCCGGGACAGCATCACACCCTTGGACTTGCCGGTCGTGCCCGTCGTGTACAGGACGTCGGCCGTATCGGCGGCCAGCGGGGCCGCCTCCACTTCTTCACGGATACGCAGGAAAGCGTCCTCCGGAACGGAATGTTCGAGCGGGACAGCGACGGCTCCGAGCAGGTGGACGGCGCAGTAGGTCACCAGAAAATCCTCGTCCTGCGAAGCCCGGAACACATAGGGCCGTCCGGCGGCAAGGCCTTCCGCCGCGAGGCTGTCCGCCCGGCGTTCTATCGCTTCCCAAAGCGCGGCATAACTCATCGTCCGCACCCCGCAGATGACGGCCGTCTTGTCCGGACAAGTTTGGGCGTGCCGGCGGATTTTCATCTCAAGGGAGAGTTTGCGGCGGACCATTTCCGTGATGGAAGCGAGGTTCTTGAAATTGCGGGGCGTCACGTCTTCGGCATCCAGCAGGATGTCATATTCCTGCGAGAGGACATAGAGGATGGTGGCGATTCCGAGCGAATCGAGCTCGGTAAAAAGAAAATCAGCGTCCAGGTCGGCGGCTGGCAAGGCATCGCCCAACAGTTGCCTGATGTGTTGTTCCATTATGCGATAAATTGAATGTTTTCCACAAAATCTTCCGCGGCCACTTCGGCGATGCGGCGGCGCTCGTCATCCGCGATACGGGCGCGGACCTGCGTACCGGGATGGGTCAGGGCCATCAGCAGGCTCAACTCTCCGTAGCCGGGGTCCTCCCACTCATACACCGGAGGCAGCGGCTTGCCGGAAAGCGCCGCAGCGGAGGCGCCGAGATGGCGGCGGACTGTACGGACGACTTCCCTACCTTTATATATATAGCGTCCCCTCACCTGTCCGGCCGCATCGTCAGGCGCGCCGGACAGCAGGGTGCGGAGGGTCAGCGGATGCCGCCGGGGCCGGCCGTCTTTCTGCGTCATCAGGCGGAAGAGCAGGGGCGGAACCATCCAGGCCATCATCACGACGGAGAACATACCGATGATGGTGATCTGCGCGAGGGAACGCATCGCCGGATGCCGCGCCACAATCAGGGTGCCGATACCGACGAACATAATGAGGGCGGACTGGAGGATGCTTCCCTTATAGGCCGCGAGGATGGGCTTGCGCCGGGCATACTCATACTGGCAGCCTTCCGTGATAAAGATGGTATAGTCGTCCCCCTGGCCGAAGATGAAAGTCGCCAGAATGACATTGACGATATTGAACTTGACGCCTGTCAGGGCCATCAGGCCCAGAATCCACAGCCAGCTCAGGGCCATCGGGAGGAAGGAAATCAGGGCGAGTTCCAGACGGCCGAAGGAGAACCAGAGAAAGAAGAAGACAATCAGCGAGCAGGCCCAGCCGATGTAGTTGAAATGGTCCGACAGGGAGGAAGACATCTCCGCATTGATGCCGGCGATGTCAAAAGAGCCGGGCAAGGCGGCTTCGACCGCCTCCACGGCGGAAGCATCGACCAGCAGCCGGTCCACGACATACTCCACCGGTTTGGCGGCGCTGCGGGCGAAATGGCCGTCCAGCACCGTAGAAGTGAGGGGGTCGAAGAAGGCGACCTCCCGGGGCCCGGCCTGGGCAAAACGCTCCGGCAGCGACTGGAAATCCTGGAAGGCACGAGGGGAGAAGCCACACCGGCGGGCCGCATCGGCAAAGCCGGCGGACCAAAGTTCGGGATGCCGCCGGACGAAGCCGTTCCAGGCGTCCAGACGCCGCTGCTGCTCCGACCGGGAAACCACAAGCGGGGCCGGTCCCTGACAACGCCGGACAAGGCCGGACGCGAGCAGGGAATCCAGCTGCGGTACACGGGCGTCGTGCGCCTCGAGGGCCAGCTCGGGCGTAGCCCCGGCGGAAAGCAGATAGACGCTTTGGGCCCGGCGGGTCGTATCCCGGGCCATCAAACGCTCGAAATACTGCATATCGGCACGGTGGCGCGGGCTCATATAATTGATATTCGACAGGTTGGAATCGAAACCGGTATCGAAGGAGAAGAAAGCGAACAGCAGCGTCAGCAGGACGACGGAAAGCACCACGCCCCGGTGCCGCTCCGGAGAGAACTGCGACAGCGTTTCCAGCCAAGGATAGCGCCGCGGACGAAGCGGCCTGACCCGGATGTAATGCGGCAGGCAGGTCAGGACGAAAAGGATGGTGCCGACCAGCAGGAAGGAGGCGAAAAGCCCCAGGTCGCGCAAGGCCGTGGATTTCAACGGGACAAGGGTCAGGAAGGCGCCGACGGTCGTGATGTTGCCGATGACCAGCGGAGAGAAGATTTCCCGGAGGGCCTGCCGGCGGTCGGGCTGGTGCGCCGTATGGGCTATCAGATGCAAGGGATAATTGACGGCGATGCCCAGGATGATGCTGGAGATGCCGATGACGATGATGGAAACCCGGTTTCCCAGCAAGGCGAGGCCGCCGAGGGCAAAGAGGGCGCCCCAGGAGACGGACAGGAGAATCAGGAGGATGTTGCGCAGGGAATGGAAGGTATAGGCCAGCAGGAGGACAATCAGCACGGCCGAAAGCGAGACGGCCAGGATGCTGTCGCGCTTGATTTGCCGGGCGTTTCCCACCGCGATGGCCGGACCTCCGGTCAGATGGGCTTCCACCTCCGGACAGCGTTCCAGGGTGCTCCGGATGGCGCCTTCCACCAGAGCGACCAGGCGCGTGTTGTGCTCGGTCTCGCTGTTGCCGAAGGGAGAACGCAGCGTGACGATGGCCTGCTGCATATCCGGCGTGAAAAGGCAGCCGTCATAGAACGCGAAATGCATCTGCGCGTGCGTATCCTGCAAACGGGAAAGGACGGGCGTAAAAAGGCCGAGGGGGTCCTTTTTCATCCGCGATGCGGTCATCCCGGCCGATGGCAGCATCAGCAGTTCGCGGTCGGCTGCCAGACGGGACGGAATGAAGGAGGGTTGCGCGAGCAGGCTGTCCATCCTCCGGACATCGTCCTCCGTCAGAAAATACGGGATGTTGTCACAGATAAAATCGGCGACACGGCTGATCCGCTCCATATCGAAACGGGCCGACCAGCCGTCGAGCCAGTGCTCCGTGTCGGCCGTCAGGATGGCCTCTTCAAGACAGCCGACGGCCTCGCTCACACGCTCCGGCTCACCGGAAACGAGGATGACCAGGTTCCCGGCGCCGGAAATGCGCTGATAGACGTCCATCGCCTCGCGGCGGCCGGCATCGAGCGGCAGGAAATCGCTGATGTCTTCGCTGAAACGCAGGGTGGACGCCAGCAGGCCGAGCAGCAGGGTCAGGGCGAGCAGGCCCAGGTTCATCCGACGGGGATGCCGGGCAAAATGGTCGTAGAGTCCGCCGATGCTCATTTGCGTTCCTCCTGCTGATGCAAAGCCCCCATGACCGCCCCGGAGCCGAGAAGGGCTTCCGCCGTCGCGACCGCCGTCAGGGTGACGCCGCACAGGCCGTGCAGGCTGCAATTCTGACCGGTCAGGTACAGATTGGGAATCTTCGTCACCACCGGGACCAGCGAAGCGGCGAGATGGGAAGCGTCGTGCATAAAACCATATATCGCCCCCTGCCGGGTCCCGTAGTAGTCGCGGATGGTCAGCGGGGAAGAGGTATCGTACGCCTCGACAAGGCCTTGGAATCCGGGAAAGATCCCTTCCATCCTCCCCAGCAGCACTTCCGCCTGCCGCTGTTTCCAGGCCCGGTAGGCTTCGTCGCGCGATGCGGACGCCCAGGGACGGACTTCCTCCCAGGCCATCGGAGCGATGAGGATCATCTTGCGGGCCCACGCGTCCTGCCGTTCCTCCGGCGGGGTCATATAGAGCAGGGCACCGGGATGGGAAAGCGAATTCTCGGGCTGCCAGACGGAGGCCTCATCCTCCCAGCAGAAGCCGGTATGGGCCAGATACGGGAAGGTTCCCGGACGGAATTTGATATTGACCAGAAAGGCGGAGAAGGAAAGGGGCAGGCCCTCCAGACGGCTGCGATAGGCCTTGGGCAGGTCTTCGGGATGGTCCATCAGCGCGAGAAGGGAACAGGGATGGATGGCGCTGACATAGTCGTCGGCCGTCCACTGCCTTCCGGAAGCCGTCGTCACCCCGGTCAGCCTCCGCCGTTCACTCTGGACGGCGGTCACCGCATCTCCGGAAACCACCCGGCCGCCGCCGGCCTCGATGACCTCCCGCAGGAGCATCGCCAGATGGACGCTTCCGCCGGCCAGGCGGGCCGGACCGCTGAGCTGAAGAACGCTCAGCAACGCGTGTATGCAGGCGGGCGTACGCTCTCCCCTGCCTCCGTACAAAGGATTGAGATAGGCCAGCAAAGCTTGCAGGCGCCCGTCGTTGACATAGCGGGCGATAAAGTCGCGGACCGGAAGGAAGAATTCCTCCGAGTGCCCCTCCAGAACGCTGCCGGAGGGTTGCAGTTCAAAGAGCGGGAGCTCGCGGGAGAGCCGGTACAGGGCTTCCATATAGGCTTGCACGCCGGTCCTTTCCGCCGGGAAATAGGCGGAGAGGGCTTCGACAAAGGCTTCGCGGCCTGCGGGAAGGCGGTATTCATCCGCCCCGATGCGGACCGTATCGGTGTGCCGGGGGTCGAAAGATTGCAGATGCATCCTGTCCCGGATGCCGAGGTAGGCGCAGATGCGGCTGACGCTGCCGCCCTCGTGCAGGCCTCCGGCGATATGCATCCCCGTATCGAAGACCTCTCCGAAACGGACGAAACTCTGGAGCCCCCCGCCGATGACGGCATTTTTTTCGAGGACGGTCACTTCCCGGCCCGCCTTGCTGAGCAGGGCCCCGGTAAAAAGGCCGCCGATGCCGCCGCCGATGATGAGGGTGCTGCGCGTCATTTCAACGTCTGTTCGATGGTGTCCGCAAAATGTTCATAGCGCGTACGGGTATATTCCCGCAGGGCGGCCGCCTGCTCGCGGAAAGTGCCCATCTCCCGGAGTTCCTGCGGCGTGATGCGGCGGCCGACCTCCATATAGACCGTCCATTTTTTGAGCCGGAGGGAATGTTTGGGCATCGCGTGCCCCGTCCCGTAGAGCGTCACCGGAACGATGTCCATCTGCAACTGCTGCGCCAGATAGAAGGCCCCCTGGTGGTAGCGGCCGATGCGGGTGTCGGCGGAACGGGTCCCTTCCGGGAAAATCATCAGATGGCATCCCTGCGCGACGCACTGCTCCAGTTCGGGCGTCAGGGATTCCAGTCCCCGGGAGACCGGCAGGAACCCTGCGTTGCGGATGATATAGCCGTAGAGCGGAAACTTCCACACCCAGTCAGCGGTCAGCATCACGGTGCGGGGCGTCAGGCCAAGCAGCGGCAACAGATCGAGATGGGACTGGTGGTTGCAGATGATGATGGCCGGGCGGCTGAAGTCTTCCCCGGAAGGATTGGACTGGTAATAGTCGATACCCGGGAAATGGTCGAGTCCCCAACGGGAGAGATGACAGATGAAGGCCCGCAGCCGCTCGCGTTTCTGCGGTGTGGCGCCGCCGATGTGCAGGTAAAGCCACACGCCCGGCGTAAAAAGCAGCAGGCTCGCCAGGGCGAAAATCAGCAGCGGAAAGAAAGAGCGGAAGAAAACCAGCAGCTGGCGCAGCAGGTAACGGGGCAGGCCGTACACGAGGGCAAGCACGCAGAGCACGATGTTGAGCAGGGTGATGCGGGCAAAATCCCGGACCGGACGGAAATGCGAGACCCGCTCCTGCGGCTCGGGATAGAAGACGCGCAGCGGCACGTTCACGACGGGAGTGCCGCGCCAGGCCGAAAGGACCAGCAGTTCGAGCTCCGCCTCATAGCGGGCGGTAATCCAGGCGAAGGACGGAATCCGCAGCAAGGGATAGAGCCGGTAGCCGCACTGCGTATCCTTCAGACGGATGCCCGTCTGCACGAAAAACCAGAAATTGCTGAAACGGTTGGCAAAACGGCTGGAGCCGGAACGCGGCATCCGGTCGAGGTCCTGCCGCTCCCCGACGATGACGGCGTCGGGATGCAGGCGGTTGGCCTCCAAAAGACAGGGAATATCCTCGGGATAATGCTGGCCGTCGGCATCGAGGGTGATGGCATAGGCGAATCCGTGGTTGGCTGCGGCGTGGATGCCTTTGCGAAGGGCGATGCCCTTGCCCCGGTTGCCGGAGAGCTGGACGAGTGTGATGCGGTCGGCAAAGGGCTTGAGCAGGTTGTCCGTCCCGTCGGTACAGCCGTCGCAGACGACGAATACGTCCGCGCATTGCTCCAGGGTGCGGCTGACCACATCCACGATGGTTCCGGCATTGTTGTAAGTCGGTATGACGACGCAGATGCCGCGGCGCCGGAGTTCTTCTTGTTGCTGGGTCATAGGTTTTCTTCGTTGAATAGGAAGGTCATTTTCACATAGGTCTCCCCTTCCGCCGTAATCAGGGCCTGCACCTTTCGCCGGCCCTCTTCCGCCGGCCGCGTCCGGAGTGAAAAGAGCAGCAGCGGCGTACGGGAAGGGACGATGGTCTTGAGGAATTTCACCTGGCTGACGCATTGCAGCTTGAGCGGGTGACCGAAGCAACGTTGCGAGAGTTCCAGGCCCATCTGCATCAGGCAGACGCCGGGCGTGATGGGAGCGCCGGGGAAATGCGCCTGATAGATGATATGGCCGGGATCGAGGCGGAGCCTGTAGTCGGCCCCCGTCTCCGCCGGGATTTCATCAAGGATGGTATAGAGACTTCCGTCGAGTTTCATAAGGCGTTGGAGGATTTCCCGTTGATGCGGATTTGACTGAATTCGACGGCGGTCCGTTCGTCGGAGCCCTCTTCGATTTCGATGCGGACGGCGCAGCGGCGGACCGGGTCGTAATGCAGGACGAAGGAGGACCACATCTGTTTCACGTCCTTGCGGAGCGGAATCAGCGTGACCACCCACTCTCCGTCCGAGACTTGCAGGCGGGTGTCGAAGGAGCCGTCCGAGAGCGCCTCTCCGCTGACGGTCCGGCTGATCATCCGTCCCAATTCGCGGAACATCCGGCTGCCGGAACCGTCCGCCGGAAGCGTATTTCCGTCCCGTATCAGCGTAATACGGGTTCCGTCAAGGGTCAAGGACAGGGAGGCGGGCGAAAGATATTCCCACAGGAGATAATCCGGCCGGCGGTAGGACATCCGTCCCCGGGAGACGAGCGGCTCCGCCATCATAGCGGAAGTGCGGGTCTGGACAAAGGCACAGTCAAGGCTTTCCATCGCGGCGCCGGCCTGCACCAGCAGGGCCAGCGGCTCCTCGGAAGAGGGCTGCGGCGCCTGTGCCGAAAGGACCGGGGAAAGCAGCATCAGCGACAGAAGAAGGTACTTTCTCATTTGGCGATAAAATAACAGCCGGCCATAATCAGCAGGACGCCCAGCCACTTGGTCAGGCTGACAGGCTCGTGAAAAATCAGTACGGCGGCAATCATTCCGAAGACATAGCTCAGGGAGACCATCGGATAGGCCATACTGAAAGGGAAATGCTTGATGATATAGAACCACAGCAGGGTGCCGGCACCATAGCAGACGCCGCAGGCGGCGAACTGCCAGTTGACGAAGACCGATTTCCAGAAGGCCGCGCTCATCGAGAAGGGCAGCATCCGCGCCAGGGCGAATTTGAGCAGGACCTGTCCGCTCGCGAGCAGAAGGCTTTGCACAATGGCGAGGGGAAAAAGGAGGAGATTATTCATCGCGGTCACGGATTAATACGAACGATTCGGCGAAGTAGTCCCCTGTCCGTCCGCCGTCGAGCGTTTCGTCGAAGGAAACGACCAGCACCGAGGCGGCCTGCCCCGTTGCGATGAGACGCCGCGCATCTCGGAGGGCCCAGGCGGCGGACTCGTCCCCCGAAGAATAGGTGACGTTGTAACCGTGGCAGCCGGTGCGGATGGCCAGGGCGGATGCCAGCGTATTGTGGGTGCTCTGCATAAAGAGCGTCGGTTTGAGCAGGGTCTCCGCATTGGCGATGAGTTCCTCCAGGAAGAGGGTGCTGTTTTCGAGCATTCCCCGCGAAGTGGCGGAAATGATGGCGTCCGGACGGCTGATGCCGGCCGCCTGCAAGGCCTGCAGGGCGGAAAGATGGCCCGCCTTCAGGAGTTTTCCCATCCGGCGGGATTCCATCGGGGACAGATAATCCCGGAGGACGGAGAGTTGCCCGTCGGAGTCCACCCGGACCCGCGCCGCCTCCCGGCAGGAGAAATCGGGGGCGCAGGCCCGCGCGGCGGAGGGGGACGCTTGCGGAGCGGAGGCGTCCGGACGGCTGAGAATCAAAGCGGAGTCGTTGCCGCCGAAGCCGAAGGCGTTGCACAGCACGTGGTCCAGCCGCACGCCGTCGTGGCCGGGCGTGGGGATGACACCGCCCTCAAAAGGGGTTTCCCAGCCCAGGGAAGCCGGGGTAAAACCGTGCTGCATCGCGAGGATGCAGATGACGGTCTCGATGGAGCCGGATGCGGAAGTGGCGTGTCCGGTATAGGCTTTGGTGCTGGAGACCTCGGGCATTTCCGTCCCGAATATCCGCCGGAGGGCACGGCTCTCGGAAGCATCGTTGTTGGGCGTCCCCGTCCCGTGGGCGTTGACGTAACGGATGTCCTGCGGACGCAGGCCGGCCATTTTCAACGCTCCGGCCATCGCCAGGAAGGCACCTTCCCCGTTTTCCGAAGAGGCGGTCTGATGGAAGGCGTCGCAACGGTTGGCATAGCCGCTGACCAGGGCCAGGGGCTGCGGGACATCATTCTGCAGGACGACATAAGCCGCCCCCTCCCCCAGGTTGAGTCCGGCGCGGTCGGCATCGAAGGGACGGCAGCGCTGACGGTCGAGAATCATCAGGCTGTTGAAGCCGTTGAGATGGAGTTTGCTCAAGGCCTCGCTGCCGCCGGCGATGACGACGTCCACTTCATCCCGCCGCAGCATTTCCGCCCCGAGGATGATGGCGTTGAGCGAGGAGGAACAGGCCGTGGATACCGTGCAGCACTCCGCCGCGTCCAGACCGCAGAGACGGGCCATCTCCACCGTGCTTCTCCCGCATTCGTTGCTGTGGGGAAACAATTCCAGGGAAGGGTCGGTCTTCATCCGCTCATAATAGGTCTCCGTAATGTCCATCACGCCGACGGTCGTCCCGGAAATGAGCGCGACCCGACGGGCGGACAGATCCGCGAGGCCGGCTTGCGCCAGGGCTTCCCGGATGGCGATGGCCCCCATCAGGGTGGTACGGCTGACCGGCCGGTCGGCCGGAAGGCCGAGCCGGCGCTTCATCTCCTGCGAAGAGAGCTTGACCTCCCCCACCGGCAATTCCTTGTGGATGGAAGGCAGATAACGCATCGCCGCGATGCCGGACTCCTTCCTGCGGAGCGAACCGAGGACGGAGGCCGCATCGTTGCCGATGGCACAGACGATGCCGATACCGCTGATTCCGACAGCCATTATTTCTTGCGGGCCTTTTGCACGTACTCCGCAATGCTGCGGACGTTCTTGAATATTTCCTTGCCCTCGGCCGGGCTGCTCAGGCGAATGCCGTACTTCTTGTCGAGGATGACAATCAGCTCCAGGGCGTCGATGCTGTCCAGGCCCAGCCCGTCCCCGAACAGGGGGGCATCGGCATCGATGTCTTCCGGGGTGAGTTCCTCGAGGTTGAGGGCCTCGATAATCTGTTTTTTCAGTTCTTCAATGAGTGCTTCCATAAGGTCACTGATTTATTTGAATGATTTTCATATCTGCTTCGAAGCAGGTCTCGTCGGCGGCGTCCGCCCAGCCGGTGAGCATCATCCGCGCTCCCGTCTGCGTGAAGACGCTGCCGGTGATGCGCTCCATCAGGGCCTCGTCCTTTTCCGGAAGGATAAGCAGGGTCGTTTCCCCTTTCAGGCCGTAATGCACGGCCAGATCGCCCATCACGACGTTGGGCAGGGTATAGACAAAGACCGAGGGACTGGGGAAAAAGCCCTCCGGCCCATTGCAGGAACGAAGGTGATGACGGTCGGCCAGGACAGACGAGGAGCGGTTGAAGAGGATGAAGGGCATTTCCTCCACCTCCTTTTCCTCCCGCAGCAGCAGCGCGGAGGCAAGGTAGGCCACGCGGCTGAAAAGATCCATCTTGTAGAACTTGGGATTGTCGTCCAGACAGGTCTTGTAGATTTCCGTCAGCAGCGCCGCGCCTTCCTGCCGCAGGCCGCACCTTTCTCCGTTCACCCACAGTCCCTGCGGGCTTATCTGCACCCGGGCGGTGACGCGGAGGGAGGCCTCCTTGCCGGAAGCGGCCGGAGCGGAGGGCCGGCGCCCGTACAGCAGGGCCGCATTGCAGCCGCCGAAACCGGAGATGATTTTGAGCACGGCCGTCTTGTCCGTCCTGCGTTCCTGTGAAGAGATATTGATTTTCCCGCTGACGCCCGATGCCTCGAATCCCTTGGCGCCCAAGACCACGCCGTCCTGCGCGGCCTGCATCGCCAGGATGCTTTCTATCAGTCCCGCCGCCCCGAGGGTATGGCCGAAGACGGCCTTGTAGGAGGAGACGGGTACGTCGCTCAGACCGGCCCGTTCGATGGCTTTGGATTCCATCTGGTCGTTGAACAGCGTGGCCGTTCCGTGCACGGCAATCGTCGCCAGGGTGCCCGGATCCTCCCCTTCCATCGTCCGGACGATGGCGCGGCGGACGCCCTCTCCGTCGGGAGCGGGAGCGCTCACGTGGTAGGCGTCATTGGTCAGGGCCGAGGCACGCAAGGTCCAGGCATCCGTTTCCCCCTTGCGGCCGAGAATCATCGTCGCCGCCCCTTCACCGAGGTTGAGTCCGTTGCGCTCCCAGTCGAAGGGACGGCAAGGGAGCGGCGAAAGGGCCTTCAGGGAGTGGAATCCGGCCAGGACGAAATCGCTCAGGGTGTCAGCGCCGCAGACCAGGGCGCTGTCATATTCTCCGGCGCTGAGCAGCCGGTCGGCCAGCACCTGGGCGGTAACTCCGGAGATGCAGGCATTGCATACGACGATGGGCGTCGTACGCATCCCCAGGCGGGCGGCAATCTTGCGGGCGGCTTCTCCGGGTGCGCCGTAGGCTCCGTCCCGGGCGGGCTCGGGGCCCAGTTCTTCCACGTTTCCCTTGGTCGTACTCAGAATCAGGACGGTACGCCCGGAGGACGGGGCCACCGCCGTCCGCGACAGGGCGTCCTGCAGGGAGCGCAGGGCCAGCGACTCGAAACGGGTCAGCCCCTCGACGGCCATTTCCGCCCACTGCTGCCCGGAGAAGGCGGCCGCACAATGGCGCAGGGGCAATCCGGCCCGGGCCGGCGCGACGGCAAGAGCGCTTTTCCCGGCCCGTACGGCCTCATAATTCTCTACGGTCGTACGTCCGAGGGGCGTAAGGATATTCGTGGCCAAAATCGTCGTCATTCCCGCATTCCTCCATCTGATTCCGAAAGTTTGATGCAGGCCGTCGCCAGGATTTCGCCGTCGCAGCGGACGACGCCCCGGGCCAGGGTCATCCCGAAAATTTCCTCCTCCACATCCACCGTCGTCGTCAGAAGGCTTCCGACAGGAGGCAGGCGGAAGATCTGATAATCGCGGATGGCGCCGATGACACCCACCCGCACGGGTTTGTTCAGGATGTATCTGTTGTAGAATCCGACGCGGGCGGCGCAGGTCTGGGCCATATTTTCCATCAGTCCCGCCGCAGAAAAACACCCCTCATCAACGAGGAGGTTGTCCTCGTGGATACAGGTCTGCGTCGTGGAGGTATCCAGGGCGAAACGGGTCAGCGTTTGGACCATCACGAAGGGCTCCTGCTGCGGCAGGACCGTGTGAATGTCGATGGAGCGGAGAAAGGCTTCCGTTATGTCGCTCATTTCCATCAGGCCCAGAAATCAAAAAAGTTATACCATTGCGTCGGATACCGCCGGATGCATTTTTCCAGCTGCGCGACATATTCCCGCAGGAGGGTATCGACCTGCTCCTTTTTCGGCAGCGTCCGGTCGTAGGGAAGGGGCGTCACATAGACGTGATAGCCCGTCCATCCCTCTTTCATCACATTGACGGCCAGGACATCGACTCCGCGCATCACCGCCACGCGGAAAGGGCCCTGGGGAAAGCGGGCGGTACGTCCCAGGAAAGCGGCGGACAGGGATTTTCCCTCCCCCATCATACGGTCGGACGGAAAGGTGACGATGTGTCCCCCGGAAAGGGCCTCGTCGATTTCAAAAAGATGCCCCATATCCTCGCGGAGGGCAATCATCTTGACATTGTTCCGGCCGAACATCCGGCCGCGTCCTTCCATCACCGTCGCCTTTTCGTCGGCGAAGACGACGGCATAAATCGTCTTTTTCTCCGAGCCCAGGGAATAACCGGCCAACTCATAATTGCCGATATGCGAACTCAGGTGCAGGAAACCGTCTTCTCCCGCCGCACGGCGTTCAAATTCATCCCGGCCGTCCACGACGATGCGGAAACGTTTCCCGGCGTACATAGCGAAACGGTCGATGACGACCTCGGCGAAACGGCAGTGATTGGCATACACGGACCAGGCGGCCCGGAAGAAGCCCTGATGCAGTCCGTTACGGTAAAAGCGCCAGGCCGAACGGCGGCTGGCATTGAAAATCAGGCAGAACGGGATGACGAACAGATAGGAAAAAACATACAGGACACGCACGTCCAGCACACGCAGGAGGCGTATCAAGTGCCGGTGCATACCTGAATTTCCGTAGGTGGTTCCCTTCCACTGCCTGTTCTCCATCACCTACTTCAGTTTGGCTTCGATGTAATCACAGAATTGCTTGAGGGTGCTGATGCCCTTCATCTCCTCCTGTTTGATCTTGAAGCCGAAAACCTTCTCGACGATGACGACGATATCCACGAAATCGAGACTGTCGATGCCCAGGTCGTCCTTCAGGCTGGCCTCGGGGACAATCTTCTCCTCGTCGATTTCTATATCCTCCGTCAGAAAATTTTTAACTTTCTCTTCTATCTCAAGTCTTTCCATATCCGTTATTGATAATTTTTGATGATAATCGCGCAGTTGGTGCCGCCGAAGCCGAAGGAATTGCTCAGGATGACATCAAGCGGCGTATCAACCGTGCGGGCGGCCAGTTTCAGGCGGCTTGCAGCCTCGTCGGGCTCCGACAGATTGGCATTGGGAGCGACAAAGCCGTTTTTCATCATAATGAGCGAATAGACCAGTTCGCTGGCTCCGGCCATCCAGCACTCGTGTCCGGTCAGCCCTTTGGTGCTGCTGATCCAGGCATGTTCCCCCCGGAACAAGGTATCCAGCGCCAGGGCTTCGCAGCGGTCGCCCTGCACCGTGCCCGTGGCGTGGGCGTTGACATAATCGATATCGCCGGGACACAGTCCGGCATCGTCCAGCGCCCGCCGCATCGCACGCAGGCAGCCGTCTTCGCTGGGCTGGCTGATGACGGGCGTTCCGTTGGAGGAGAAGCCGTATCCGATGACTTCCGCCAGGATATGGGCGCCCCGGGCCCGCGCGTGCTCATAATCTTCCAGCACTAAAGCGGCGGCACCCCCGCTGGGCACGAGGCCGTCGCGGTCCTTGTCGAAAGGGCGGCTGGCCCGCTGCGGGTCATCCACCCTCTTGGAGAAGGCTCCGATGGCATCGAAGGAAGCCATCGAGTAGAGGTTGGTCTCCTGGGCTCCGCCGCAGAGGATGACATCCTGAAGGCCGTTTTTGATGAACAGATAGGCCAGACCGATGGAGTGGCTGCCGCTGGCGCAGGCTGCGCTGACGGTGAAGTTGATGCCCTTGAGCCGGAATATGGTGCACATATTCATATTGACCGTGGAGTTCATCGACTGGAAAATATAGGACTGGCCCAGCAGGGCGGTGTCCCGCTTTTCCTGCATAATGCGGTCGGTCTCGATGACGGGTTTGGCGGAGGAATCGTTGCCGAAGATGCAGCCGACCTCGTGCGCATCCAGCCACTGCTGATCCAAACCGGCCGCTTCGAGGGCCTGCCGGCTCGCCATATAGGCATATTCCGCTTCTTCCGAGAGTCCCCTTCTGAGGTGCCGGTCGATGAGGCCTTTAAGTTCCGGGCGGGGTACGAGTCCGGTCAGCGGGGACTGGAAGCCGTAGGACAGCCTTTCCTCTTCGATGCCGATACCGGAACGGCCCGTGTAAAGGGAATCCTTCACCTCGTCCACGCCGGTACCGAGACAGGACCAGATACCCATACCGCTTATGACGACCCGCCTCATCTCAATAGAGCCCTCCGTTGACATTGATGACCTCGCCCGTGATATAGGCGGCCTCGTCCGAGCAGAGGAAGGCCACGACGGCGGCCACTTCCTCGGGACGGCCGAAACGTCTCATCGGAATCATTTTCCTGAGTTCATCGGCTGGAAGGTCCTTGGTCATATCCGTTTCGATGAAGCCGGGAGCGACCGCGTTGACGGTCACGCCCCGGGACGCCGTTTCCTGGGCCAGGGCGCGGGTGGCACCGATGACGGCCGACTTGGCGGCGCAATAGTTCGTCTGCCCGGCCATTCCCTTCAGTCCGGAAAGGGAGGACATATTGACAATCCGGCCTCCGTGGCCGCGCATCATCATCTTCGGCAGCAGAAGACGGGTGACATAAAAGAGGCCGTTGACGGAAACATCCAGCACGGTATTCCAGTCTTCATCCGTCATCATAAACATCAGGCTGTCCCGGGTTACACCGGCGTTGTTGACCAGATAGGCGATATAATCGTCGGGATGGGCGTCTTCCCAGGCAGCCACGGCTTTTTCGATGGCGGCCTTGTCCCGTACGTCAAAGGGCATCACTTCCGCACTGCCTCCATCGCGGCGGATTTGCGCGCATACCGCTTCCGCTGCCTCAAGATTGTATTGGCAGTTGACAATCACGGGAATACCCATCCTGGACAAGCGTTCGCAGACAGCCCGTCCCAATCCTCTGGAGCCCCCTGTAACCAAGGCGTACTTCATCATACTTTTTTAACGAACAAAATATTTTACAAAATTAGTAAAAAAAACTGTATCTGCCACCCGTCAACATCAAAATGAAAAATTGCGGCCTCGGCGGGCGTTGCAGTTGAGCAAAAAAAGTTATACCTTTGCACCGTTTTTTAAAAGAAACCAAATTTTAACAATACGATTGTATGAAAAAATTGCTCATCATCGCAGCGCTCGTCCTGACTACGGCCGTCGCTGCCATCGCCCAGCCCCGCGCCATCGGCGGCCGTCTTGGCTGGGGTACTGAAGTCAGCTATCAGCACAATGTCGGAAACAATTTCATCGAAGTTGACGTGGGTCTTCCGGGCTGGGGCGCTCTCGGACTCGGAGCCACCGCCATCTATGACTTCGTCATCGCCCAGCCCCAGTGGACTCCGGGCACCTGGACCTTCTATGCCGGTCCCGGCGCACAGGTCAGCATGGGCTTCGGTAACGGTTTGGCCTCTTTCATCGCCGTCGCCGGCCAGGTCGGCCTGAGCTACCGCTTCGAATTCCCGCTCGAACTCTCCGTGGACCTGCGTCCCAGCCTCGGCGTCGGCATCAACAGCATCCGGAACGACGACGGGACCACGACGACACGCCCCACCTTTGTCGGCAACTATCTCGGCTTCGTCCCCTGCATCGGTGTCCGCTACGCTTTCTAAGCGTACCCAGCGATACAAAGAAATGGCTGCCGGACAGACCGGCAGCCATTTTTCGTATCCGAGGAAAAATCCACTAATAAACCATTCCGCTGAAGCCCATAAAGGCGAGGGCGAGCAGGCCGGCGGTGAGCAGGGCGATGGGAACGCCCTTGAAGGAAGCCGGCACCTTGTTGAGCGAAAGATGCTCCCGCAGCCCGGCAAAGAGAATCATCGCCAGGCCATAGCCGAGGGAGGTGGCGAAGGCATAGACCGTCGCCTCGCCGAGGTTGAACAGGTGGGGCTGTCCGCCGAAGAAGGAAAACTCCTTGGTCACGACATTGAGGGCCACGCCCAGCACGGCGCAGTTGGTCGTAATCAGGGGCAGGAAAATGCCGAGGGCGGAATAGAGGGACGGGCTGATTTTCTTCAGCACGATTTCCACCATCTGCACCAGGGCGGCAATCACCAGGATGAAAACGATGGTCTGCAGATAGGTAATCTCGAAGAGAAGCAGCAGTTTGTTGAGCAGGAAGGTGACGACCGTCGCCAGGGTGATGACGAAGCAGACGGCCCCGCTCATTCCCACGGCCGTATCCAGCTTGGAAGAAACGCCCAGGAAAGGGCATACGCCCAGGAACTGGCTCAGCAGGATGTTGTTGACGAATATCGCCGATATGATGATGAAAAAGTATTCCATAGACTTGTCTCCTTACTATTTTTTCGCAGTTACCTTACGGAACAGGACCATCAGATAGGCCAGTACGATGAAAGCGCCGGGCGCCAGCACGAAGGCCAGGATGTTGTACTGCGAGGGAATCAGCTGCCAGCCGAAAAGGCTGCCGCTGCCCAGCAGTTCACGCACCAGGCCCAGCAGGGTCAGCGCGAGGGTGAAGCCCAGACCGATACCGACGCCGTCCAGGGCGGAATCCACGACCCCGTTCTTGTTGGCGAAGGCCTCGGCACGCCCGAGGATGATGCAGTTCACGACAATCAGGGGGATGAAGAGGCCGAGGGTCTCATAGATGTCCGGCACATAGGCCTGCATCGCCAGCTGCAGCAGGGTCACGAAGGTGGCAATCACGACGATGTAGGACGGGATGCGCACCTTGTCGGGGATGAAACGGGCGATGGCGGAAATGGTGATGTTGGAAAGGATGAGCACGGCCATCGTCGCCAGCCCCATACTCATTCCGTTGATGGCGGAGGTCGTCGTCGCCAGCGTCGGGCACATACCCAGCAGGAGGACGAAAGTCGGGTTCTCCTTGACGATGCCTTTGGTAATAATCTGTAATTTGTTCATAAATCGCTCCTCCTTATTCTTGATGTTCCGGCGCCGCGCTGAGGGCCGCATAGACCCGGCAGGCATCCGCGACGGCCTTGGTATAGGCACGCGAGGTAATGGTGGACGCCGTGATGGCATCGATGTCGCCGCCGTCCTTGCTCACCTGCAAGGATTTCACGGCAGGGTCAAGCCGGTCGAACTGGTCCTTGAAGGCCGGCTCCGTACACTTGGCGCCCAGCCCCGGCGTTTCGCTGTGGGAAAGCACCATCGTGCTCCAGACCGTACCCGCCGCATCGAAGCCCACCATCACTTTGAGCGTACCGCCGAAACCAATGACGGAAGACTCGACGGCATAACCCACGACCGCGTCTCCGGCCGTCGCCACATAGCAGGGATATTCCGTTCCGTCCAGCTCGACGCTGCGCGCCTCGGTCCGTTCGAAGGCTGGCATCACCTGGGCCAGGGAAGTCTCCGTCTTTTTTGCCTGAGCCACGCGGATGGGTTCTTCGGTCAGCCCGTTGAAGAAGGCGAGCAGGGAGGAACAGACCAGACAGATGACTGTCAGGCAGATGACCATATTCTTGAAAGATGATTTCGCAGCCATTATTTCGCCCTCCCGTATTTAGGTTGATGACAGAAACGGTTGATGAGCGGCACGAAGGCGTTCATCAGCAGGATGGCGAAGCTCATACCCTCGGGATAAGCCCCGAAATAACGGATGAGCATCGTCTGGAGACCGATGCCGAAACCGAAGATGACGCAGCCGGTGTTGCTCATCGGGCTGGTCACATAGTCGGTCGCCATAAAGATGGAACCGATCAGGACGCCGCCCGTCAGCATATTGAAAAGCGGGTCGGTGTAGGAGGAGGGGTCCATCAGCGAAAAGACGGCGCTCACGCCGATGACCGTCGCCCAGATGGCGAGGGTCGTATAAGGCTTGATGACCTTGCGGGCGAGCAGCCAGACAAATCCGGCCAGCAGGGCCAGGGCGCTGACTTCCCCCACGCTGCCGCCCATACTGGCGAAAAGCATCTGTCCGTAGGAGAAATGATGCTCTGCAAAGACGGCATCCAGCGGCTGTCCGGCGCGCATCGCCTCGCTGACGATGCCGAGGGGCGTGGCTCCGCTCACTGCATCCACCGGAGCGAAACTCCAAGCGTCCGCTATGCTGGCCGGAGCCGACCAGGAGGTCATATAGGACGGGAAGGACACCAGCAGGAAAACGCGGGCGGCGATGGCCGGGTTGAAGACATTCTGTCCCAGGCCGCCGAAGGTCATCTTGACGACGCCGATGGCGAAGACGGAACCCAGGAGGGCCACCCACCAGGGGCAGGAAGCGGGCAGGTTGAGCGCCAGCAGCAGACCGGTGACGGCCGCCGAGCAGTCGGACACCGTCGGGGGCGTCTTCATCAGGAATTTTTCAATCAGATACTCTGTCAGCACACAGCAGAGTACGCACACACATACCAGCAGGAGTTCGGCCCAGCCGTAGAAGAGCAGGGAGACGAGCGTGGCCGGCGCCAGCGCAATCAGCACGTCCCGCATCAGGGATGCGGTGGATGCCGGCGCGTGGATATGGGGCGAAGGAGAAACAATCATTTTTTCCATAGCATTTACTTTCTCGGTCTTGATTTGATGATGCGCATCACATCCCCTTTGGCGATGCGGATGACATCAAGCAGCGGGATGCGCGCCGGGCAGGAATACAGGCAGCAGCCACATTCGATACAATCCTGCACGGCATTGTCTTCCAGCTGCCGGGTATCTCCGGCATCGGCCAGGCGCTTGAGCAGGAAGGGTTCCAGTCCCATCGGACAGGCGTCGGCGCAGCGGCCGCAGCGGATGCAGGGGCCTTCGGGCTGACGCCGGGTCTGCGCGTCGGTGAGATAAAGGAGGGATGAACTACCCTTGACCGTCGTAGCGTCGAGGTTGGCGATGGCCTTGCCCATCATCGGGCCGCCGCTGATGATTTTGGCCGCCTCCTCGGGAACGCCACCGGCCTGCTCCGCGATAAAACGCAGGGGCACGCCGATGCGGAAGAGATAATTGTGCTGACGCTGGGCGGGCAGACAGTCGCCCGTCACGGTCAGCACATTGGTTACCAACGGCTTGTTTTTCTGTACCGCCTCATAGACGGCCAGGGTCGTCGCGACGTTCTGGACCACGGCGCCCACGTCGATGGGCAGGCCGAGGGACTTGACCTGACGGCCCGTCACCGCATCGATCAACTGTTTTTCCCCGCCCTGCGGATATTTCTTCCTGAGGGAAAGGACTTCGATGCCGGCAAAATCCTTGCTTTCCTCCTGCAGGGAGAGCAGGCTTTCCGTCATCACGGCGATGGCCTCCGGCTTGTTGTCCTCGATTCCGATGACACAGCGGGGGTTGCCCAGCACCTTTTTCATCAAGGCGGCACCGACGAGGATTTCCTTGCTGCGTTCCAGCATGATGCGGTAATCGCTCGTCAGATAAGGCTCGCACTCCGCGCCGTTGATAATCAGGTACTCGGCCGTCTTGCCCGGAGGCGGAGAGAGCTTGACGTGGGTCGGGAAAGTCGCGCCGCCCAGACCGACGACGCCGCAGGACTTGATACGCTCCAAGATAAAGGCGCTGTCCTCGGGTATGGCCGTCACGAGTTCCGGGGAAAGGTCGATGCCTTCCGCCCACTCGTCCCCTTCCACCGCAATTTCGATGTGGTTGACCTTGTTGCCGGCGAGGTCGGCGCGGGGACCGACGGACTTGACGGTACCGCTGACCGGGGAATGGACGAAAGCCGAAATGAAGCCGGCCGGTTCGGCGATGACCTGTCCCGCCTTGACCCGGTCGCCGGGCGCCACCACGGGATTGGCGGGAGCGCCGAGATGCTGTGCCATCGACACATAGACGGTTTCCGGCAAGGGCAGGACTTCGACGGGGCAGTCCTTGGAAAGTTTGCTGTCATCGGGGTGGACACCGCCGATGCTGAAGGTATGTTTATTTTCCATCTTGCTGCGTTTTTTCAGGTTGAACGGCCGGCTGCGCCGTGACGGGCTTCGGAGCCGGCTTGGGAGGCAGGACCGGGAAATTCACCGCGTGTATGGCGCCGGTCGGACACTCCGCGACGCATTTGCGGCAGAGCTTGCACTTGGTAAAATCGATGTAGGCCACATTGTTCTCCACGGTGATGGCATCGTGCGTACAGACTTTGGCGCATTTTCCGCAGCCGATACAGGCCGACTTGCAGGCCTTGCGGGCGAGCGCACCCTTGTCCTTGTTGATGCAGCTGACGAACACCCGCATCGACCGGGGACCTTTGGCACGCAGTTCGATGACGCCTTTCGGGCACGCCTTGGCGCAGGCGCCGCAGGCGGTACATTGGCTCTCGTCCACGACGGGAAGGCCGGTCTGCGGGTCCATCGACAGGGCTCCGAACTGGCAGGCGGCCACGCAGTCTCCGCAACCGACACAGCCGAAAGAGCACCCGGTATCGCCGGCGTACAGCGAGGCTTTGACGCGGCAGGACAGCACGCCGTCGTAATCATTGGTGCGGGGACGGGCCTCACAGCTGCCGTTGCAGCGGACCACGGCCACCTTGGGAGCCTGCTCCGCCGCCTCGATGCCGAGCACGGCCGCCACCTTTTTCATCACTTCATTGCCGCCCACGGGGCAAAACTGTTCGTCCAGATTTCCCTTTTCGACACAGGACTGGGCGAAAGCGCGGCAGCCGGCAAAGCCGCAGCCGCCGCAGTTGGCACCGGGCATCACCTTCTCAATCTCATCAATGCGCGGGTCTTCCGCCACCTTGAAGCGGGAAGCGACCCAGAAGAGCACCATCGCCAGGAGAAGGCCCAGCACGGTAACCAGGACAATCGTTCCAATAACAGTACTTGACATATTATACTTTCTTTACAAATATCTTTTCGAGGCGTCCCCGCAGAAGGCGGAGCACACCATAATACAAGCCCAGGCCGGCGAAGGCCGCGAGGGCGCAAATCCACTCGGACACACCCAGCGCGCTGAGCGAAAGCAGCAGAAGCAGGAAGAGCAGCAAGGGATAGACATAGGACAGGCGGACGGCCTTGTGGGCCACGGAGACCGGAAATTCGCAGGCCTCGTCCATTTTACCGGACTGTCCGCAGAGGAATTTCGCGCTGCACGCGCCGCAGGCTGAGCTCGTCTCTTCCATCATTCAAAATCGGGATTGTCCATTCCGGCATAAGGCTCGTCGAGCGTCATCGAATTCATCGCGGAAGGAGACTCGATGGTCTCGCCGGTGCGGTCGTCGGAAAACACTTCGGCCTTGCCGTCGCTGAAACGGGCCTCGCTGTCGTGGAAAATAAGTTTGATGCTGCCGATTTCACCGTTGCGGTGCTTGGCGATAATCAGTTCCGTATCTCCTTTGGCGACATTGTCTCCACCCAGTCCCTGATAGTCGTAGCGGTGGATGAAGAGCACCATATCGGCATCCTGCTCGATGGAGCCGGACTCACGCAGGTCGCTGAGCTGCGGCTTGTTGTTGCTCTTGTCCCGCTGCTCCGACTTGCGGCTGAGCTGCGACAGGGCAATGATGGGAACGTTCATTTCCTTGGCCGTCGCCTTGAGGGTACGGGAAATGGCCGCCACCTCCTGCTCGCGGAATCCCCGCAGTTCGGGAGGCCCCTGCATCAGTTGCAGGTAGTCCACGACCACCAGCCGGACGCCCTTCTGCTTGACCAGTTTCTTGACCTTGGAACGGAAATCCATCACCGGCAGGGACGGTGTGTCGTCCACATACAGGGGGGAACTCGCCAGGGCCGCCGTCGAAGCCTCCAGCTGTTCCCAGTCGCCGGGTTCCAGTTTGACACCGCCCTTGATTTTCATCGAATCCATATGGGACTCGGAAGTCATCAGACGTTTGATGAGCTGGAGGGCCGGCATTTCCAGGGAAAAGACGGCCACGGGAATATGATGGTCCACCGCCGCGTTGCGGGCGATATTGAGGGCGAAAGCGGTCTTACCCACGGAAGGACGGGCCGCGAGGATGATCAGGTCGGAAGGCTGGAAGCCCAGCGTAATGTCATCCAGAGAGGGAAAGCCCGAAGGGACACCGGTATACCGGCCTTCCGCCGTCTGAAGCTTTTCGATGTTGTCCATCGCCTCCCGGATGATATCGGCGATATTCTGCGCCTCTTTGGTGGTATTGTGGTCGACGGCGTTGAAAATCTCGGTCTGGGCCGTAGCGATGAGGTCCTCCATATTGACGGCCTCGTCATAGGCGATGCCCAGAATCTTGAGGGTCGCCGCAATGAGTTCGCGCTGGATGAATTTCTGCTGGACAATCTTGCAATAATATTCCAACATCGCGCCGGCCGCCATATTCTCGGTCAGTTCGCCCAGCCACTCCGGTCCGCCGATTTCCTCAAGGGCGTTGACCTCCATTTCCCTCCCGTCCTCGGTCTTCCGCAGGGTCTGCGTCCCCAGTTTCTGGGCAACCGTCACGAGGTCCACCGGATGGTGGGAGTTGAAGAGTTCCTTGACGGCGGCATAGACGACCCTGTGGCGGGCGTCATAGAAGGCCCGCTCATCAGGCAGCATCGTGATGACGTCCTCCACGCATTCCGCATCCAGCAGCAGCGCGGCCAGAACGGAACGTTCAAAATCAAGAGCTTGGGGTGGTATTCGACCCATCCCAAGCCCGACTTCATCCACATCTGCCGCCGCTCCGCCCGGTCTGGGCTTCACTTTGGCATAGGTTGTTTTGGCCATTTCCGGAAGAATTATTCCTGTACGGTATTGACCAAGATCCGGCCGCAATATTCGCAGATGACGACTTTCTTTCCGGATTTGATATCAATCAGGCGCTGCGGTGGAATGATGTGCATACAACCGCCGCAGGCTTTGTCCTGATAAATGCCGACGACGGCGAGATGATTGCTGTTGCTCTCCCGGATGCGGTCATAGGCGGACATCGTCCGCTCGTCCACTTTCTTGGCGCAAGCATCCCGTTTTGCGCGAAGCGTTTCCTCCTCCTTGGCGGTGGACTCGATGATGGTATCCAGATCGGCTTTCTTCGCCGCAAGGTCCTCTACGATGATATTTTTCTTTCCTTCCGTAATCTCCAGACGGTCCTTGAGCCCGTCAATGGCAGCCTTGGCTTCATCGATGCGCTTCTTGGCGATCAGTACGAGCAGTTCCTGGTTTTCGATTTCCTTGTTGATGGAATCGAATTCGCGGCTGTTCTTGATCATATTTTCCTGCGCCTTGTATTTCTCCAGCATCGCCTCTCCGTCCACGATGGCGGCCTTGTTCCTGGCGATGGAGGCCGTCTGTTCGTCGATGGCGGCATTGATGTTGGCGATTTTGCCCTCAATCTGCTCCAGATCCTTTTCCAGGGTCTCCACTTCCAGCGGAAGTTCTCCGCGCAGACGGACCAGCCGGTCGATGGCCGTATCCGTCAGCTGAAGCTGATGAAGAATCTCCAGTTTCTCAGGAACGGAGTCGGCGGAGTCTGCAAAATTTTTCCCGAGAGAGACGAAAGTTTCCCTTTTGTCAATCGGGGGTTCCACGTTTTTAGTCTTTTTAGCCATATTGTGTAAAATTTATTTTTCGCGAACGGCAAAGGTATGAATTTTCACCGACATCACAAAGATTTTCTTACTTCTTCCAATTCTTGACGGATTCCTCCCAGGGTATCCAGGACTTTCAGGCGGCGCGAAATCTCCGCCTTGTCGGATTTGTACCGGGCCCCGGCACCGTCGAGGGTCATTCCGCACTCTTTGATGAGGTAATGGAGCTGACGGAGGGTTTCCAGGTCTTCGGGGGAATAATAACGGTTCCCGCGTGCATTGCGCTTGGGCGAGAGCAGGGCGTCGAAATAATTGGACCAGTAGCGGACGAGCGTGACGCTTTCGCCCAGCAGCTCCGCGGTCTCTCCGATTGAGTAATAGAGTTTTTCCATATCTGCTGCGACTGTTTAATCCATCGAACGCCCTGTACTGGAGGAAATGACGAGCATATCGGCATAGTCCCCGGGCATCAGGTCCATAAAGAAGAAAGACATCGGGTCCAGCGTCACCGTATCCTTCATCACTTCATAATGCAGGTGCGGAGCATAGGTATTGCCGGACATACCCACCGATGCGATGACCTGTCCCCTCCTGACTTTCATCCCCTTATGGACTTTGATTTCGGACAGATGTGAATAGGAGGTCCTGTACCCGCCCTCGTGCTGCAGCACCACCCGGTTTCCCTGCGTCTTGCGGGAGTGGACGACTTCCGCCACCACGGCGTCAGCCGGAGCGATGACGGGCTCTCCGGAAGCCGCCATCAAATCGATGCCGTAATGGGTCGTGGGAACGTTGGTGAACGGGCTGACCTTCATCCCCACGCCGGCTCCGGTCCGGGCGTAGTTGAAATGCGGGAGCGGCAGATGCATCGGCAGCCCGCCGAGATCGCGGGAGGCCGCCAGCTGATAGACCTTGCGGAAATCGGCTTCGATGGCCGCCGCACGCCGTTCGTTGCGGGCAATCCGTCCTTCCGTACGGGCTTCCATCGTGGCTTCGGTCAGCGTGTCGCTGACGGACAGCAGGTCGATTTCGGCCATCCGGGTATCGAAAGGAGCGGGCGTATGGAAAATTTCCTCATAGAGGTGGTCGTCCTTGCTTTCCAGTCCGGCCGTCACGTCTTCCAGACGCCCCAGTTTGCGAAGGACATCGTCATAAATCTTTTCATAGGCCCGGTTCTCCTCCTTCAGCGCCTTCTCCACGTCCGTATCGAAAACCAGGGCGAAGACCAGGTAATAGCACAAGGTCAGCGTCACCGTTATCAGCAGGAAATTCAACCCCTTCATCAAGACCTGCAAAACGGTCGGGCGCTTCTCCCTGACCGAGAAGTCCCCTTCTATCTTATAGGTGCGCCTGCGTCGGAACATCATTTCCTCTTCCCCCTCCTCCGGATGGTCCTCCGGTCTTTATGGACGGGCTGGACAAGGTCCGAACTCATCCCGGTTTCCTCTTCCCGGGCCTTGACCATCTGGGCATACTCGTCCAGAGGAATATCCAGGTCCATATAGTTCATCGGATTGACGTAATTGTTGCGGTAGAGGACCTCATAATGCAGGTGCGGGCCGGTCGATTTGCCGCTGTTGCCGCTCTGCGCGATGATGTCTCCGCGGCGGACCGCCTGCCCGGGCTGCACCAGGGTCATCTTCAGGTGTGCGTAGCGGGTCTTATAGCCGAAACCGTGATTGATGATGATGGAATTGCCATAGCCGAAGAGTTCGTGGCGGACCACCTCGACCACGCCGTCCCCCACGGCATAGATGGAATTGCCCGGGTCCATCGCGAAATCCTGCCCCGTATGCATCCGCTGAGTGTGGTAAATCGGGTCCGAACGGTAGCCGAAAGGACTGGAACGGCGGTAATGGATGCCGGGATAGAAGGGCGGGACGGCCGGGACGCAGGACGCGATGTCGCCGCTCCGCCGGGCCATCTGGTCCACCTCGTCGAAAGATTTGCTCTGCACGTAGGCCATCTTGGTGAGCAGATCCAGTTTTTTCACGGAAGAGGCCAGCAGGCCGGTATGGTCGTTGGCGATGAGGTAATCGTAGCGGTTGATGCCGCCGATGCCCGACAGACGCTCGTCGGCACTGATTTCGGAAAGGCCGAAAATGGTACGGTACACCCCGTCGTCCCGCAGCTGGAGGGCATCGAGGCGCTGGCGGCAATCATCCATCCGGGTATTGAGGATGGTCATCCTGGAGTTCCACTCCGCATTCTTTTTCTTCAGCAGCGTGGTCTTGGGCAATTCGAGCCCGAAAACGCCGACATAGAGCCAGAGATAGAACAGGGCCGCGGCAAAACTGCTCAGGAACACGAACGCGACTTTCCGGAAACGTTCCCGGAAGGTCACGACCCGCTCGCGATAGTCGAGGGTTGCGGGGTCGAATACGTATTCCTTCAGTTTGGCTGCCATCGTTTATGAGATTCTGACGGCCTTGTATTTTTCCGGTTCCCGGAAACCGCGCAGGAATTCTTCGATGCCCATCCGTTTCTTGCCGGCAAGCTGCACTTCGGTCAGGTCGAGCAGGCCGTCCGCACAGGCGACGGACAGACAGGTCTTGCCGTCGCTGAGCACCGTGCCGGGCGCAGGAAGCGCAGACGGGGTTTCCCGCTTGCGGGCAAAAAAGATTTTGAGCTGCTGGGGAGCCTGTCCTTCCGCCTGCAGATGGGTGAAAGCGGCCGGATAGGGGCTCAGGCCCCGGATGAGATTGTACACGCGGACGACGGAAGCGGTCCAGTCGATGTCGCACAGTTCCCGGGTGAGTTTGGGGGCGGGTTTGAGCACCTCCGCACCCTGGATGAAACTCTTCTGCAGACGCATTTCTATCTGTCCGTCGATGAGCCCTTCGACCGTATGCAGGACGACCTGGGAACCGAGTTCCATCAGTTTGTCGTGCAGCGTACCGGCCGTGTCGTCCGCTTCGATGCGGCAGTTTTCACGCATCATAATATAGCCGGTATCCATTCCCTCGTCGATTTTGAAGGTGGTGACGCCGGACATCTGCTCCCCGTTGATGATGGCCCAGTTGATGGGAGCCGCGCCACGGTACTGGGGCAGCAGGGCCGCGTGCAGGTTGAAAGTCCCGAGGCGGGGTATTTCCCAGACGCACTTGGGCAGCATCCGGAAGGCCACGACGACGGCCAGGTCCGGCTTCCAGGCTTTGTAGGCCTTGAGGAAACTTTCATCCTTGAGGGAAAGCGGCTGCAGGATGGGGAGCCCGCGCCGGAGGGCGAACTGCTTCACGGCACTCTCGCCGAGCTTGAGACCCCTGCCGGCAGGCTTGTCGGCCACCGTCACGACGCCGACCACGTTGTATCCCGCGTCGAGCAGGGCTTGCAGGGGAGCCACCGCAAACTCCGGGGTTCCCATATAGACGATGCGTGTTCTGTTCATCTTGCCGGATATCTTGTCAAATATTTTTTTGAAAAATCTGCGGATCAGCTCCGTATTGAGGATGGGCGAATCATTGATGGCCTTCCAGGTAAGGAAGGCGCCGATGGGCAGCAGGACGTAGGACGACACGAAGACCCCGCCGGCCGCCGAAACGGCCCCGTCCTTGGCCAGTTTCGTACCGGAAATGTCGATGACCCAGTAGGCCACGAAAAAGAGGACGGAGATGATGGCCGAAGAGCCCAGGCCGCCCTTGCGGATGAAGGCGCCGATGGGAGCGCCGATGAAGAAGAAAATGAAGCAGGCCAGGGCGGTCGCCCATTTTTTGAGGATGCCCACGTCGGTGCGACGCAGGATGAAGGTATCGCGGAAGGTCTCGCGGCCGAAGGTGGTCAGCAGGGAGAGATAGTCCCCCGCCCTGCGGACGGCCCGGCCGGTCGCCGATATTTCCGCATCCAGGTCGTCGAACACCAGCAGATCTTCACCGGCATAGGCCTTGTCGATATGGCGGGCGGTGTCGAGCTGATACATATAGGTCAGCGAGGGGTCGCGGGTGAGGCTCTGGATATTGGCCTGGTTGCGCCGCTGCTGGGTGGCGTCCAGGGAATCCTTCTGCACCCGCAGCTGGGCGATGGTCATCGAATTGACCTCGTCGCTGAAGCGGGCGTCCTCGGACTTCTTGAAGGCATAGTTCTGCAGAGGGATGAACAACTGCTGGGAGGAGAATTTCGAGCGCTGGAGCTCCAGGGTCGTATCCCGGTAGTGACGGGTGTTGTTCTCCTCGTAATTGATGCCGTCGAACATCTCGAAAGAGAGGTAGCTCTTGTCGGGAGAGAGTCCCATCCGGGCGGAGTCCGCCACGGTGATGCTGATGTTCCCCTTGTTCTTGGAATGGTCATAGACCATCACGCCGTGCATCATCCCCGTCTCGTCGTCCCGCCGTTCCACCCGCAGGAC
>CADBLM010000093.1 GCA_902795445.1 uncultured Bacteroidia bacterium | reverse complement strand
TTTCAAAATCACGCAAAGATAAGAAACTGTTTGGAAATTTGAAATAGTTTCCGAAAAAATGAATAAATTTGCACACAATATGAACCGGATTGCAGACATCAATGAGGCGAATATTGCGGCTTTTCAGCGGCTGCTGGAAGGCTGCAAACGTTTCGTTGTCACCGTGCACAACAGCCCCGACGGCGATGCGCTCGGCAGCGGTACGGCCCTTTGCCACTACCTGGCCTCCCGGGGCAAGGCGGTGAGTTTCGTGCTGCCCGACTCCGCCCCCCGGACCCTCTCTTTCCTTTTCCGGGCAGATGACCCCTTCGCCGTCTTCAACCTGGAAGACCATCCCGACCGCTCCCGTCAGGCCATAGCGGATGCGGATTCTGTCATTTGTCTCGACTTCAACGCCTTCCACCGGACGAAACTGGGTCCGGTCATCGCAGGCTCCCGCGCCCGGAAAGTCCTCATCGACCATCATATCGGTCCCGACCGGAAAGCGTTCGAGCTGAGCTTTTCGGAAGAAAAAATTTCTTCGGCCAGCGAGCTGCTCTACTATATCCTTCTGGAATCCGACGACATCCGCGGGGATGCTTCCGCCCTTCCGCCCCGCAGCGCCTACGCCCTGCTGACGGGAATGACGACCGATACCAACAATTTCGGCAATTCCGTCTGGCCTTCCACCTTGAAAATGGCTTCCGACCTGATTGCGGCGGGCGTGGACCGTGACGGAATCATCGACCATATCTATCACGCCTACCGGGAAAACCGGCTTCGCGCCCTGGGCTTTTTCCTCTCGGAAAAGATGAAACTGACGCCGCAGGGAGTGGCCTATGTGGTGTTCTCCGAACAGGATATGCAGCGTTTCGGCCTGCAGGAAGGGGAGACGGAGGGCTTCGTCAATTTCCCCTTGAGCCTGCAAGCAGTGAATGTCAGTGTCTTCCTGCGGGAAATGCCCGACCGTTTCCGGGTTTCCGTCCGTTCCAGGCAAGGCTGGTCCGCCAACCGCTGGGCCCGGGAATGTTTCTTCGGCGGCGGCCACGAGAATGCGGCCGGCGGCACCCTCTTCAAGGCCGGCACGCCCGACAATGTCCGCGGCGATATCCCGGAGACGGTGACCGATGCCGCTTCCGTCGAACAATATGTCCAGGACGCCATCGTCCGTTTCTTTGGAACCGTATGAGACGCCTGCCCTTCATCTTCCTGCTCCTTTGCGGCCTGCTCTCCTGCGTCAAGCAGAACCGGGAGGCGGTCTATGCGAACCAGGAAACCCGCATCGCCTCCTTCCTCAATTCCAAGGTGACCGATGAAATCAAATATGTCGATCTCGGCGGCGTGTACCGCCTGATTGAAACGCCCGGCACCGGGGAGGCCCTCAGCCCCTCCGGCAGCCTTTCCTTCCACTACGCCGGGTATATTTTCAACGGCTCGGTCAGCATCTCCAACCTCTTCGTGACCAATCACGAGGCTACGGCGGATGAGGGAGGATGGGATACGGACGACAAGACCCGGTTCGAGCCGCTGGCCGTCACGCTCAGCGAGGCGGGATTCGTGGAGGGGCTGGCCAAAGGACTGCAAGGCGTTCAGGCCGGCGAACACTCCTTCATCGTCTTTTCCGGCCGCTATGGTTTCGGGGACAAGGTTTATGGACTGATTCCGGCCAACGCGGCGCTGATTTATGAGGTATGGATCGACGCCGTCACCAATTGATATGCTTATGAAGAAAACCATCTATATATTTCTCTCCCTGCTGATGCTGGCATCCTGCGCCAAGACGGAGACGCTCAGCACCAATCAGAAGAACAAACGCTTTTTCGACGCCTGGGTGTCCCAGATGTTCCGTCAGCCCGAGGAACTGGAGCCCTACGGACCCTATATGGAAAAATCCGGCGACAATCCGGGAGCCGGAGACCCGGTTGACG
Organism: uncultured Bacteroidia bacterium; assembly: GCA_902795445.1. GTDB lineage: Bacteria > Bacteroidota > Bacteroidia > Bacteroidales > UBA932 > Cryptobacteroides. The sequence goes on along the minus strand of CADBLM010000093.1, from coordinate 8,076 downwards.
ACAGCCTCTTCGTCCGGGTCCGATATACGGCCTGGAACGTCAACGGGGGCATTGTCGCTTCCTCGGAAGAAAGAATGCACCGTCAGCTGGGAGACTACGACACGACCTTCTACTACGGCCCCGTCATCTGGAGCACGAAGGACGCCGCCGCGACGATTGCCGGGCTCCGTATGAGCTTCGACGATATGCACATCGGCGGCAAGCGGAAGATCGCGATTCCCGGCTGGCTGAATATGCTGGAGGACCACAACCACGCGGTCGATTATTTCAATTCGAAAACCGAACCGGGGGACATCCGCCTGTATGAATACGAAATCCTCGATGCGACCCGGGACATCACCCGCTGGTGCGTCGATTCGGTGGCGCGTTTTGTCGCGGCCCATCCGGTCTGTCCCTATGCGAAAAGTGCGGCGGACGTGCCGTCGGAGGACGCCCGTTTTGTCCGCTGCGGCGCGGAGACCAAGGATACGACGGCGCTGGGATTCTGGTACCAGAGCCTGAAAAATCCCACCGTCGAGAAATATATGCCCGTGGATACGACCGTCCTGGTCAATTATGTGGGACGCCTGCTCAACGGCCAGGTCTTTGATACCAATATCAAGGATACGGCCAAGAAATATGACCCGAAATGGTCTTCGAAGACCTACAGCCCGATGAAAATCAAGTTCGGGAAGGATTATACCGACCTGAGGGCCATTTCTTCGAACAATACGGAATCCTCCCTGATCCGGGGCTTTACCTATGCCGTCCGGCATATGGGACCCGACGAGTGGGGCGTGGCCCTTTTCCATCAGGGAATGGGGTACGCGGGTACGGCCGCCGACAAGATACCGGCCTATTGCCCCTTGATGTTCGAGTTGAGACTGGTGAAGCAATAAAAAATGAAAGAGCCGGTTTCTGCGGTCGTTCCGACCGAACTGGGTACGGAAAACATATCGACGCTCCTGCGTAAATACGCCCTTCCCGCCATCATCGCGATGACGGCTTCCTCCTTATATAATATGGTGGACAGCATCTTCATCGGACAGGGGGTCGGGGCGCTGGCCATTTCCGGCCTGGCGGTCACCTTCCCGCTGATGAACCTCTCGACGGCTTTCGGTACGCTGGTGGGCATCGGCGGCGCCACGATGGTCTCGGTCTTTCTGGGACAGAAAAATTATGCGGCGGCCAACCGGGTCCTGGGCAATACCTTTACGCTCAACGTGCTGACCGGTTTCCTCTTTATGCTGGTTACCCTGCTCTGGCTCGAGCCCATCCTGCGTTTCTTCGGCGCCAGCGACGCGACCCTGCCCTATGCCTCGGAGTATATGACCATCATCCTTTACGGCAACATCGTCACGCACCTGTATTTCGGGCTCAACGGGATTATGCGCTCCGGCGGCAACCCGCGCGGCGCGATGAACCTGACCCTCTTCACCGTTATCCTCAATACCATCCTGGACCCGATTTTCATCTTCGTCTTCGACCTGGGCATCCGGGGAGCGGCCTGGGCGACCGTCCTGTCCCAGACAGCGGCCTTCATCATCATTATGGTCCAGTTCAGCAGCCCGGCACGGGTGCTGCGCTTTACCCGCCGTTCCTTCATCCCCGACTGGCGCATCGCCCGGGACAGCCTGGCCATCGGCTTCGGCCCCTTCCTGATGAACAGCGCCAGCTGCGTCGTGACGATGATCATCAACCAGCAGCTGTATAAATATTTCGGCGACCTGGGCATCGGCTCCTTCGGCATCTGCAACCGCATCACCTTCTTCTTCGTGATGATCTGCGTGGGGCTCAACCAGGGGATGCAGCCCATCGCCGGCTACAATTACGGCGCCCGTCAGTACAGCCGGGTCAAGTCCGTCTATAACAAGACCGTCCTGCTCGCCACCGTCGTCGTTTCCCTCGCCACCTTCATCAGCGTCGTCTTTCCCCGCCAGGCCGCCGGTCTCTTCACCCACGACGAGGCCCTGCTGACGATGGCGGCGCACGATTTGCGCGTGATGAACTGCCTGATGTTCATCGTCGGCTTCCATATGATTACGACCAATCTCTTCCAGTGCCTGGGGATGGTGGGCAAGTCCATCTTCCTTTCCCTCATCCGCCAGCTGATATACCTGGTGCCGCTGATGTATCTTCTGCCGTTGCTGATGGGCGGAGAGGGCGTGTGGTGGAGCATCCCCGTTTCCGACCTGCTGTCTTTCATCACGGCCCTGCTGATGCGTGCATCCCTCTTGCGTAAGTTCAACACCCTCAATGACGGAGACGAGGCCACCATCCTCGGCAGCAAATTATGAACAGCCCTATGATTATCACCATCGGCCGTCAGTTCGGCAGCGGCGGCAAGGCCATCGCCGCCCTGGTCGCGGAGCGTCTCGGCGTTCCCCTCTACGACGACGCCCTGCTTCGCCGGGCCGCCGTGGAAAGCGGATTTGACGAGGCGATATTCAAGCAGGCCGACGAACGGCGGGGAATTTTCTCCTTCTCTTCCGTTTTTGGCGGAAGCATCGGCCGGGAGGAGGTCTTCAAAATCCAGAGCGAGACCATCCGCGGCATTGCTATGCGGGAGTCGGCGGTCATCGTAGGCCGCTGCGCCAATTATGTGCTCCGCGATATGCCCCGGACTTTCAATGTGTTCATCGCTGCGCCGATGTCCGTGCGCGTGGAGCGCATCTGCCGCAAGCGGGGAGTGTCGCCGCAGGAGGCGGAAGAACTGATTGCCGCGACGGACCGGAGCCGCAGCCGCTATTACGACTTCTTTACCCTCGGCCGGTGGGGAGCGGCGGCCGATTACGACCTCTGCCTCGATTCTTCCGTCCTTTCTTATGATACCCTCGCCGGGGCCATCATCGACCTGGCGCAGAAAAAAATGCAAAGCCTATGAGGCGGAAACTGCTCCTGTACCTCAGCGCGTTGCTGGCCCTCATCCTGCTGCTGGCCCTCCTGCACCGCAGCCCGACCCGTCCCGGAGAGCAGCCGGTGGACACCCGCCTGCGCCTGAATTCCTTTATCGACAACGCCCGCTCGGACTGTCCCCGTTTAGACAAGGCGGTCGAGCGCTTTATGCGGAGATGGGACCTGGCCGGCGTCCAGCTGGCCGTGATGCGCGGGGATTCCCTGCTCTACGCCAAGGGTTATGGCAAGGCGGATGAAGACGTTCCGATGCAGCCCTATATGACGATGCGCGTCGCGTCCGTGTCCAAACTCATCACCGCGGCCGCCGTGATGAAGCTCACCGAGCAGGGGCGGCTTTCCCTGACAGACAAGGTGCTGGGGCCCGAAGGCATCCTCAACGATACGGCCTGGACGGCCGTCATCCGGGACAAACGGCATTTCCGCATCACGGTGGAGCATCTGCTCCGGCATCAGGCGGGGTTTACGCTGCGTCTCGGCGACCCGCTTTTCAACTCCCTGGATTTTGCCGCGATGAACGGCCTCCAGGAACCGCCGACGGAGGACCGGCTCTGCCGCATCGTCCTGCACCGGCGCCTGGGCTTTACGCCGGGCACCAGCCAGAGTTATTCCAATTTCGGCTACCTCCTCCTGTCGCTGGTGATTGAAAAGGTCAGCGGGATGCGCTATGAGGATTATGTCCGCAGCCAGCTCATAGAGCCGGCCGGCTGCTACGATTTCCACATCGCCGGCAACTTTTATTCCCAGAAAAAGCCCTCCGAAGTCCGTTATTATATGCACGGCAACACCGAAGAAGTGCCTTGCTACGACCTGAGCGGCCGGATGGTCGAGCGCTGCTACGGCGGCAACAACATCACCGCGCTCAAAGGTGCGGGCGCCTGGTGCTGCTCCGTGCCGGAACTGATGCGCCTGGTCGCCTCCATCGACGGCCGTCCGGGCGTGCCGGACGTGCTCTCGGAGGCCTCGGTCGCCGAAATGGTCCGCTATGTGGACAAGCATACCTTCTCAATAGGCTGGAACGACACCGATCCCAAGATCGGCTGGATGCGCAGCGGCAGTTTCTCGGGGACGGCGGCGCTGGTCAAGTATTTCCCGGACGGGGAATGCTGGATTTTCGTCACCAATTCCAGCACCTACCGCGGGCATCATTTCACCCGGCGCATCGCGCAGTTCTTTTCGGAATGTCGCCGCAATTTCGGCGGGGAACTGCCCTCGCAGGACCTTTTCCGTCCGTCAGAAGAATAGGTGCGCTTATCCGGCGATGTCCGTCGTCAGACTGATGCGGGCATTGTCGCCCAGCAGCGTCTTCAGGGCCTGGCATCCTTTCCTGCAACACGCGCAGGCTTCTTCCGCGCTCAGTCCGGGAGCGACGACGAGGCAGGCCTCCACGAAGACGGCGGGTCCGCTGCGGCGGGTCTTCAGACGGGTGACTTCCCTGACGGAGCCGTTTCCCGTTTGGACGGCGCTGCGGAGCGTCGAGAGGATGTGCTGCTCTTCTTCTGCCGGCAGGGCGCGGTCCAGCAGGTCCCCGAGGGCCGGGATGAGTACCTTGACGGAGAGCACCAGCACGGCGACGCTGATGATGCAGCCGGCGAGAGGGTCCAGGATGACCCATTTGTCCCCCAGGAAGATGGCGAGCCCGACGGCTGTCAATGCCCCGAAAGTGGACAGGGCGTCCACCAGATTGTGCCAGGATTTGGCGATGAGGGTGGGGGAGTCGTACTTATGGCCCATCATCGAGGTGTAGAGATAGACGGCCGCCTGGATGCAGATGGAGGCCCCCGCCGCCCAGAGTGCGATGAGGGAGGGTTTTTCGGGAAGGTTGCCGGAGAGGATTTCTTCGATGGCTTCCAGACCGTCCACCAGCAGGTCCACCGCAACGTAGAACAGCACCACGCCGATGACCATCGAGGCGAAGGCTTCGAATTTGCCCCTCCCGAAAGCGTAGCGGCGGTTTTCTCCCTTGGCGGACAGGCTCAGCAGGATGAGGACGACCGTGTCGCTCGCCAGGTCGGACAGCGAGTGGATGCCCGAGGATACCATTGCGGAGCTGTGCCCCAGCCAGCCGGCCAGGAGTTTGCCCGAAGTGATGAAGACATTGGCCAGAAGGCCCACCCAGGTGACTTGGGTCAGGATTTTCCCGCGTTTCCCGGGTTCGTAGGATAGGGTGTGATGATGGTGCATAATCGATGATGGGACCGCTTCATTCTATATAGCGGGTGACGTTCTTTTTCCAGTTGAAGAATCCGATGAGGGAGGAGACGATGTACATCGCGTACATAATGCTCAGCAGCCGCATTCCGGTGGCGGCGCACATTCCGACGAGGATGAGGTCAGAAACCATCCACAGTATCCAGCTCGTCAGGTACATCCGCGACGTCCACCAGATGGCCAGCGCGCCGAGGATGGTGGCCGCCACGTCCGCCGTGGATTTGGGGTCTCCCATCCAGGCGGCCAGGCGCGAGAAAAGGATGCAGCCGAGCAGGAAACCGGCCAGGCTGCCGCCGGCGACTTTCCAGGACATCTTGCGCAGGACCACGCCGCTTTCCTTTTTCTCGCTGCTCCAACGGACCAGTCCGATGACGGAGACGATGATGAAATAGGCGTTCATCAGGAAGGTGGCGTAGAGATGCTGGCGGAAAAACAGGACCATCGCCGCGCTGCAGCTGACGATTTCCATCACCCACATCCACCGGCTCTGGTTGATTTGGAGGAACATAATGGCGATGGCCGTCACGAAGGTGACAATCTGCAGGATGTTGTCAATCATATCTTCTCTCCCGGTTTGAATTCCAGACGGTTTTCGATGGAACGGCCGAGGGTGAGGGCGTCGGCATATTCCAGGTCGGCTCCGAAGCCCAGGCCCCGGGCGAGGGTCGTCATCCTGACCCGCCGGACGGGCAGGTCGTTTTCCTGCGCTTCCCGTTCCTGCAGCAAGGCCTCGATTTGCCGGTACAGGTAGAAGGCGGTCGTCTCTCCTTCTACGTCTCCGCTCAGCGCGAAGATGATTTCCAGCCCTTCCCCCTGTCCGTCGTCCGTTTCGCTCCACTCCCCGATGCGCTGCAGCAGCAGGGGAATCGACAGGTCGGCGGGACCGACGCCGCTGATGGGGGAGATGATGCCGCCCAGCACGTGATACAGGCCGTGGTAGCGTCCCGTCGCCTCGATACTCATCACGTCGCGGATGCTTTCCACGACGCAGATGCTCGTGCGCAGGCGCGTGCGGCTGCGACAGATGCCGCATTCCTCCTCGTCCGCAATCATATTGCAGATGCGGCAGTGCTTGATTTCCTCCCGCATCCGGCTGATGGACTGCGTGAAATGCACCACGTTTTCCTTGGGCTGCCCCAGGAGGTACAGGGCCAGCCGCAGGGCGCTGCGGGAACCCACTCCCGGCAGGCTGCCGATGGCCTCGACCGCCTCCGCGAGCAGACGGGATGGATATGGTACCGGATCGCCAATCATAATCTCCCGCAAAAATAGTGATTTTTATCGAAAAATTCTTACCTTTGCCGGACATACCCAAAAGATACGGTGCTGAAGGTATGATTGAGGTATTCTACAAGAAGGATGGCCGGATAGAGGTCTTACAGACGGTGGACGCTTTCGCCGGACTGCATCTGGAGGATGTGGTCTGGATTGATATGGTTTCTCCCGAAGGGGAGGAAAAACGCGCCGTAGAGGCTTTCCTCGGCACTTCCCTCCAGACCCGCGCCCAGGCGGAAGAGATTGAGAGTTCCTCCCGTTTCTCCGAGACGGATACCGCCATTTTCGCCAATACCAACTTCGTCATTCCGGGCCCTGACGAGTATTCCCTCCAGACCGTTTCTTTCATCGTTTCGGACAACGTCCTGACGACCATCCGCGAAAATCCCATCCGCAGTTTCACCATCCTTCAGCGCCGCCTGCAGGCTTTCCCGAAGAACTATCCCGACGGCTTCTCCGTCTTCGTGAGCATCCTCGAACAGCGTGTGGACCTGGATGCGGATATGATTGAGATTATGAGCCAGGAGATTGCCCAGTACAACAAGAAGGTCTCCCTCGGCGAGGACGTCAACGAGGAGTTCCTGCTTGACATCAACCAGCTCCAGGAAAACACGATGCTGGTGCGCGAGAATGTCGTGGACAAGCAGCGGATGGTCTCCAGCCTGCTCAAGAGCGACATCTGGCCGGAACACCTGTCCGTCAAGCTGGAAGTGCTGCTCAAGGATATCGCCTCCCTCATCAATCATACCAACTTCTCTTTCGAGAGGCTGGAATACCTCCAGAACACCGTCATCGGTATCATCAACCTCGACCAGAACAAGATTATGAAAATCTTTACCCTGGTCTCCCTGCTGCTGATGCCCCCGACCCTCATCGCCAGTTTCTTCGGGATGAACGTGTCCTTCGGCGGCTTCGTGGCGGACTCTCCCTGGACCTGGGGCCTCATCCTCGCTTCCATGCTCATCAGCATCGTTGCTATATACCTGATATTCAAGCACCGTAAAATGTTTTGACAAAACAATGAAAAGATTTTTTCCGCTCGCGGCCCTGCTCGCCTTCAGTCTCTCTTTCTCTTCCTGTGACCATCAGAAATCACTGAGGCTCCTCTATTGGAATTTCCAGAACGGAATGTGGGACGGACAGGCAGACAATTACGACCGTTTCGTCGATTTTGTCAAGGGGCAGGCTCCCGACCTGTGCGTCTGGTGCGAAGCCCAGACCATCTACATCACCGGTACCGGCACCAAGTGCGACACCGCCGACCGCTATCTGGTGGGAAATCTGGACAAACTCGCCGCCCGTTACGGCCACCGCTATGTCTATGTCGGCGGCCATCGTGACAACTATCCCCAGGCCATCACTTCCCGTTATCCCATCGAGAACGTGGAACGCATCCTGGGCGCCGAGCCGGACAGCGTCGTCGCGCACGGAGCCGGGTGGGCCCGCATCCGGGTGGACGGCAAGACCCTCAACATCGTCACCCTGCACACCTACCCGCAGCGCTATGCCTATAACGTCCCCAAGGACCGGCGGGATTCCAGTGCGGCCCTCAACGGCGGCGACCATTATCGCCGGATGGAGATGGAATATGTCTGCAAGCACACCATCGGCACCGATCCCGACGCGGCGGACAACTACTGGATGTTTATGGGCGACTTCAACTCCCGCAGCCGCCTGGACAACGAGTTCAACGGGTAC
>CADBLM010000092.1 GCA_902795445.1 uncultured Bacteroidia bacterium | reverse complement strand
GACGCCAACAAGACCGACAAGGAGAAACTCGCCGCCGCCATCAACAAGCTGGGCTACGAGGCCGAAGAGGTCATTCCCGAGGAGCAAGAAAAGAAATAGCCGCGACGCTGCGCGAAGCCCCCTTTCGTGTGGCACCAATCTTCTTGACTATCAGCGATTTCCTAAAAATCGGTTGCGTTAATTAACGCAACCGATTTTTGTTAAACCTCTCACTATTAGACACATGCGTGCCACAAGCATCGGAACCACAATCCGGGAAAAGAAGCCAAGAAATAGATTTTAGAACTGATAGCCCAAGCCGAAGCCGAGCGCAGCTCCGTTGAAATAGGCCACATCGAAAAGATCGAGGTTGGTCGTGACATACAGCGACTGACGGTGATTTGTATGGATGCGGGCGCCTGCACGATAGCTTAAGTAGAGCGTGCATTCTGCCCCGCCACCGCATTTACCGGGAAGCGAAGCACCCAGATCCAGCCCGAAATACGGTGACACCCTGCGGCTGCCCGGCGTGAACCGTGATGCGACAAATGCAGCAGGAACTGCATTATGGTTGCCATAGTTCAACAACGTCACGCCAATTCCGCCGCCCAAAAACAGATGCTCATTCAAATGGTAGCCCGGAATAAAGCGGGCGTAGAAATGGGGGTCGATGCCGCCTCCCAATTCCATCAACGTGCCGAAACCACGCTGTTCCGGCCCCGTAAATGCCGGCAGGTCATCCATCGTGAAACCCGCGTTCTTGAGCATCGATTTCCCGCCAAACAACATAGGCAAGCCCAAAAGCGCCACTGCCGATCCGATGGCAACCTCTCCGATTCCGAATATAGGCCAGACCGGCGTTCCCATCTCCTGCCCATTCCCAGGGCTTAACTTTTCATGAAGAACGCCGACGGCCAGCAGCGCGACTCCCGTCGAAGCCATGCCAACACCTGTCCAGACAAAACCCTGACCCGTCCCCAGAAGGCCGGCCCCGGGAATCTTATCGGAAGCAGTCGTTGCATAATCGGAGCTCATCGTCTGCGCCTTTATCGGCAAAACGGATACGGACAAGGCCAGAACGACCCACGCCGTTACGAAAAAGAATCTGCGAATCATCTGTTTCATCGGTTTACAACGAATAGATGCATTCCCCCCATAAAATGTTGCGTCCGCATGGGAAAGGTCCCCGGTCTGAAATCAGACCTTGCCCAAATACCAATGGATCCCCGTGACAATCCGGACTGCATCCGGGTTTTCAGAAAAGGCTGTCCGGATAATAGCCTGTAAATCGTCAAGGTATTCTTTGCAGCATACAGGCAAATTATCGGTACAGGGTCGGTTGCCAACATACAGGCTATCCGTCGACTTGACCCTGCTTAGGATCTCGAAAGAATCTCCCTCTGAAGTAAAAGCCACAATCGACCAATAGGGCATCTGCCTTTTCAAGGGCTCATCCGAAAGACCATCATAACGAAACTCTTCCGAAATGACCACATAATCATAGCAGGAGGCAATGCTGTCATTTAGACGGCCAAGCCGTTCATAATCAAACCTGTCACTGAATAGATACGATCCGTTCTCATCATAGGCAGCCGACTGGAACAGACCCTCGAAGTCCAACCGGTCATATTCTTCCGGATGCTCCAGCCAATAAAACGGCGTTCCGATGACACAACTCCCTACTTGATAATCTGGTAGATAAAAGAAAACGGAATCCCCGAATGAAGCGTAAAAGACCTTTGTTCGAGAAAGCAGGTCAACGATATCCTGTCCCCCAAGTCTCTCATCAATACGCTCTACTTCAGACAAGAACGGCTCGTGTTCCTTGCAGTCTACGACATAGGCCAAGAACTCGTCGTAATCGGCAGGAAACGCATAATATGCATTTCTATACCCCTGAAGCAGCCAATTGATAGGAAAGAAATCATCTACATAATTGTCGCGGGCCAATTGCCGGATTTCCTCCTTGTCCTTCACTTTATCGGTGCATGACCCAGCCAGCAAAATCAGCAAAAACAACAAAACCCGTTTCATGATATCCGGGAAATAGCCGCAACCGTACGGGTGGCGGAGGTAATTTTGAAGCGGTCGTCGATGCGGCGGCCGGCAATGGCGACGATCATTTCGTCGCCTTTTTCATCGGTGGTGGTCACCACGACTTCGCGGCGCTTCTGCTCGACGTCGAGCTTGAGGTCGGTGAAGAAATCGCTCAAAAGTTTGGAGCCGCGATGCATCCCGAAGGGACGGAAGCGGTCGCCGTCCTTCGGCGGGCGGGCCGAGAGCGGCAGCCGCACCTTATCGGCGTCCACAAATAGAACATCCTCGGGCTTCTGCTTCGGATCGAAGCCGGGCATCACAGTGAAGGTCCGCACATCCAGGAGCCCGGTCAGGTCGTCCGGCCCAAGTGCCAGCGGATAGACCCGCAACTCCCGGCGATCCTTGACCACCCGGTGTGTGGCCGACAGGAACTCCTTACCGCTCAAGCCCTCCAGGGATCTCTCGATGGCGGCCAGTTGGTCGGCGTTAAAACCATAGCCTTCCAGCAGCCGATATAACCACCAGCCGCACTGCCCCTTTTGCAGCAGCGCAGGGATGTTGATGACCAGCGCCCCGTCGCGCTCCGAAGCGACATCTGCCCGGCCCGACTCGAACACGGCATCCAGCAGTTGCCCCGCCTGTCCGAAATGCCGCATTTCCATCTGCAGCGTCCTCAGGAACGACGGATTGATCTGCGCCAGCTGCGGAAACACCTCGTTTCGCAGCCTATTCCGCGGAATGGAGACATCAGCATTGGTGGCGTCCACGCGGAATTCCACGCCCGCACGCACGGCATACGCCTCGATCTCGCGCCGCGAGAAATCGAGCAGCGGCCGG
>CADBLM010000091.1 GCA_902795445.1 uncultured Bacteroidia bacterium | reverse complement strand
GTGGATGTCATCAAGGCCGGTTTTGCCAGTACGCCGACGACCGAAATGGCCGTCATTTTCAGCGGCGCGGACGGCGGCATCATCCTGACGGCTTCCCACAATCCCAAGCAGTGGAACGCCCTCAAACTGCTCAATGAAAAAGGGGAGTTCCTGACGGCGGAAGAAGGCGGCGACATACTTGCGTGTGCGGAAAAGGAGGATTTTGATTTCGCCGGGATAGACGACATCGGCAGCATCGTTGAGGAGGATTTCACCGACCGGCACCTCGATGCCGTCCTGGCGTTGCCCCAGGTGGATGCGGAGGCCGTCCGCAAGGCCGGTTTCACCGTCGTCGTGGATGCGGTCAATTCCGTCGGCGGCATCATTATGCCCCGCCTGCTCAAGCGTCTGGGTGTCAAGTGCATCGAACTGAACTGCAACCCCGACGGCAACTTTGCCCACAATCCCGAACCGCTCCCGGCCAATCTGGTGGAACTGAGCGAGACGGTGGTGCGCGAAAAGGCGGACCTGGGCGTTTCCGTCGATCCGGATGTGGACCGTCTGGCCTTCATCTGTGAGAACGGCGAGCCTTTCGTCGAGGAATATACCCTCGTCAGCGTGGCGGATTATCTGCTCGAATGTGCGGAGAAAGAAGGCCGCAAAGACCTGGCGACCGTTTCCAACCTTTCTTCCTCCCGGGCCCTGCGTGATGTGACCGAGAAGCACGGCGGCACCTATTACGCTTCCGCCGTGGGAGAGGTGAATGTGACGACCCTGATGCACAAGGTCGGTGCGCTGATCGGCGGTGAGGGCAACGGCGGCGTGATTTATCCCGCCATCCACGCGGGCCGCGACGCGATGGTCGGCGTGGCGCTCTTCCTGAGCAACCTGGCGCACAAAAAGATGACGGTCAGTCAGTTGAAGAAGACCTATCCGCAGTATTTCATTGCGAAAAACAAGATTCAACTCTCCGACAAGGCGCTGATTGACAGGATTCTCTCCGAGTTGCAAGTGATTTACAAGGACGAAAATGTCAACACCGTTGACGGCGTGAAGATTTCCTTCGAGGCGAAGAAGCAGTGGGTCCATCTGCGCAAGTCCAACACCGAGCCCATCATCCGCATCTATGCGGAAGCGCAGGACCAGGCTTCGGCCGAGGCTCTTGCCGAGGAAGTCATCGGCGTGGCCCGGAAAATCATCGGATAAGACCTTCCCGTGTTTTCCTTCCGTACCACCCCGCTGGGAGAGCAACTGGACAAGTCCCTCACGCAGGGGCTTGTCGTATGTTTCTGTACCCCCAACTGCTATGGTGTGGAGCAGGGCGCTTATACCTGGGAACTCTTCGCGCGGCGGGGACGGCTCAAAAAATTGCTGACTCCGGCGGAAGGGGAATTTGTCGCCGATTCGCAGCGGGAATACCTGTTCCGCCCGGACGATTTCGTCGGTGCGGACGCCGTCGTGGTGGATATCCAGGATGTCGGAACCCGTGGCTTTGCCCTGAGCGGAAGCGTATTCGCCCTGATGCGCCAGATTGATGCGATGGGGCAGGAGGCGCCCTCCCTGTATGTGGTGGACCATCTCAATCCTGCCGGCCGTGGCGTGGAGGGCAGTATTCCTTCCGGCTCCAAAGGCGGCGCCTGGCCGAAGATCCCTCACCGTCACGGATTTACTTTGGGCGAACTTTGCCAGCTGTACCGCCACGAGGCCGGGCTGCGCAGTCCGCTTCACATTATTTCGGCCCTGGCGCAGGGGGGAGCCCAGCTGCTGCCCTGGACCATTCCGCCGGCCCGGGATATCCCCGGACTGTTTACCTGCGACGTCTATAGCGGAGCATCCCTCTGGCGGCAGACCAATGTCACGCCGGGACTGGGGACACCGAGACCCTATGAATATTTCGGCGCTCCTTTCATCGATAATTCCGTGTCGGAGCCGATACCCGTTCCTGACGGTGTCCTGCTGCGTCCCTGCACTTTCGTTCCCGCAGACGGCCTGTATGCGGGCGAATTGTGCCGCGGCTACCAGCTGCTGCTTCTGCCGGGCTATGAATATCACGCGCTGGGACATACGCTCCAGCTGATGCGCTATTTCAGGGCGCGTTACCCGCAGTTTTCCTTCGGTGAAAAATTTTCCGAAACGCTGAACGACTGCGTCCTGGAGGATTTTGTACGAGGCGGTTCCGACTGGCCGTCCGTCCGGGATTATCTGAGAACGGAGGAGCAGAAATGGATTCGCAAGGCGCGGAAGTTTACGCTCTACGAAAATTATCCGTCACGGATAAAATAATTTGATTATATTTGCGAGTTAAACAACAATGATATTTATGAAACAGGACATCGAAATTTTCGATTTGATCAAGGAAGAAAACAATCGCCAGAGCGCTGGCCTGGAGTTGATTGCTTCCGAAAACTATGTGAGCGCGCAGGTCTTGGAGGCTTTGGGCAGCGTCTGCACGAACAAATATGCGGAAGGCTATCCCGGAGCGCGTTATTACGGCGGCTGCGAGGTCGTGGATAAAATCGAGCAGCTGGCCATCGACCGGCTGAAGAAAATCTATGGTGCCGAGTATGCCAATGTCCAGCCTCACAGCGGTGCCCAGGCCAATATGGCGGTGTTCTTTACCTGCCTGAAACCGGGTGACACCTTTATGGGTCTCGACCTTTCTCACGGCGGCCATCTTTCCCACGGTTCACCTGTGAATATGTCCGGTATGTTCTACAACGCCGTCTCTTACGGCTTGGATGAAAATACGGGCCTGATTGATTATGACGAGATGGAGCGGCTGGCCGTCGAGTGCAGGCCAAAGCTTATCGTAGGCGGTGCTTCCGCTTATTCCCGCGAATGGGACTACGCCCGGATGCGCGCCATTGCCGACAAGGTCGGTGCCCTGTTGATGGTGGATATGGCCCATACGGCGGGACTCATTGCCGCCGGACTGCTCGACAATCCGGTCAAATACGCCGACATCGTTACCTCCACCACCCACAAGACCCTCCGCGGTCCCCGCGGCGGCGTCATCCTGATGGGCAGGGATTTCGACAACCCCTGGGGCCTCAAGACCCCCAAGGGAGTGGTCAAGAAGATGTCCCAGCTGCTCAATTCGGCCGTTTTCCCCGGCATTCAGGGCGGTCCCCTCGAACACTGTATCGCCGCCAAGGCCGTCGCGTTCTACGAGGCGCTCCAGCCCGAATATGTGGAATATCAGAAACAGGTCAAGGCCAACGCTGCGGTGATGGCCCAGGAATTTATCGACAAGGGGTACAAGGTCGTTTCCGGCGGCATGGACAACCACCTGCTGCTCATTGACCTGCGGACCAAATATCCCGAGGTGACCGGCCGTATCGCCGAGCACGAACTCGTCAAGGCCGAGATTACCGTCAACAAGAATATGGTGCCATTCGACAGCCGTTCTCCTTTCCAGACCTCCGGCCTGCGCGTGGGAACGCCCGCCATCACTTCCCGCGGTTTCGTCGAAAAGGATATGAAGATCATCGTGGAGCTCATCGATACCGTCCTGAAGGCGTGCAGCGAGCATATCGGGCTGGTCAGCGGCAAGGCGGCCGACGGTACGCCCTACACGGCCGGCGAGGAAGAGCTGGCGGCTTACAATGCCGTCTTGGCTTCCGTCCGCAAGAAAGTGAACAACATAACGGCCGGAATGCCTCTCAACCGTTACTAAAATCGAAACATTATGGTGAAAGTAATCAAACTTCCTTTTTCCCCCTCCAAGGACGGTTCCTATGACTGGAAGTTCAGCCGTATCGGCGGCGCGACCCGTATCAAGATAGAAACCGGAGAGGATATCCGGCATCTGCCCGAGTTGGACCGCAAGCTCTGGACGGTGCTCAACTGCCCCGTGAACGGTCTGGAGATGGACGCCAAGACGTTGCGCCTGATGGACAGCGACAATGACGGCAAAATCAAGGTGGACGAAGTTATCGCGGCCGCTTCCTGGCTGACCTCCCTCGTCAAGGATGCCGACAAACTGACCGCCTGCAGCAATACCTTTGAACTTTCCGAGTTCAAGACGGACAATGCCGAGGCTGCCACGCTGCTGGAGAGCGCTCACGAGGTCCTCAAAGCCCTGGGCCGTGAGGACGCGCAGACCATCAGCGTCGAAGAAGTCGCCGACAGCGAGAAAATCCTGTCCGCCACGACTTTCAACGGGGACGGTGTCATCACGGCCAAATCCGCCGGCGACGACGCGGAACTGGCGGGCGTCATCGGCGAGATCATCGCTTCCTGCGGGGCGGTAGCCGACCGCAGCGGCGACGACGGTGTCAACGAGGATACCATCAACGCCTTTTTCAAGGCCTGTGAAGATATTACCGCCTGGAGGAAGGCTGCGGAAGCGGACAAGGCCGCCATTTTCCCTTATGGCGACAAGACCGCTGAGGCATTGGCCGTCTGCGAGGCGCTGAAAGCCAAGGTGGATGACTGGTTCGTCCGCTGCAAACTGGCCGCCTTCGCCCTCGATGAAGGTTCTTCCCGCCTGGATGTGTCCCAGGATGCCATCGCCGCGCTCGGCGAAGGCAATCTGGCCGCCAGCCTTGAAGCGATTGCGGATTATCCGCTCTGCAAAGTCTCAGCCGACGGCATTCTCAGCCTGGACAGCAAGGGCATCAACCCGGCCTGGAAAGATAAGGTGGAATCCTTCAAGACGCTCGTCGGTGCCGGCGATACGCTGACCGAAGCGCAGTGGAAAACGATTCAGGCTTCCTTCGACGCTTACAAGGCGTGGACCGGCAGCAAGGCCGGCGCGCAGGTCGAAGCGCTCGCTCCCGAACGGGCCGCGGCCTTGCCCGCCTCCGGCGCCAGAGAGAAACTGGCGGCCCTGCTGGCCGAGGACCTCAAGTATGCCCCCCAGTTCACCGCCCTGGACCAGCTGGACAAATTCCTCCATTTCTATCGCGATTTCTATACGCTGCTCAAGAACTACGTGACCTTCACCGACTTCTATGACGTGGAGAAGAGCGCCATCTTCCAGGCCGGCCGGCTCTATCTGGACCAGCGCGCCTGTGACCTCTGTATCAAGGTCAGCGATATGGGCAATCAGGAAAAGATGGCCTACCTGAGCGGCTGCTATCTGATTTTCTGCAACTGCTCCAGCAAGGTCCGCAGCGAGAGTTTCACCATCATCGCGGCGATGACCGTCGGCGAGACCGGCGACATCCAGGTGGGCAAGAACGGCGTGTTCTACGACCGTGCCGGCGTGCCCTGGGATGCCACCATTACCAAGATTATCGAGAACCCCATCAGCATCGCCGAGGCTTTCTGGTCCCCGTACCGCAAACTGGGTGCCTATATCGACAACCAGATCAACAAGGCCGCTGCCGACAAGGACAGCAAGGTGACCGCCGAGATGACCGCCAAGGTGGGTGAAGGATTGGACAAGCCGGCCGACAAGGAAGCCGCCAAGCCCCAGCCCTTCGACATCGCCAAGTACTGCGGTATCTTCGCCGCCATCGGTATGGCCGTCGGTTACATCGGCAGTTTCCTCGTAGCCCTCGTCACGGGCTTCCTCAAACTGACCTGGTGGCAGATGCCGCTGTCGTTGGTGGCCGTGATGCTCCTGATTTCCGGTCCTTCGATGTTCCTCGCCTGGAGAAAACTCCGCAAGAGAAACCTTTCTCCCGTCCTGAATGCCAACGGCTGGGCGATGAACGCCAATGTCAAAATCAACATCCGCTTCGGCGAGACCTTGACCAGCCAGGCCAAGTATCCCAAGCTCGATGTCATCGACCCCTTCGAGGCCAAGAAAACGCCCGCGTGGAAGAAGTGGCTCTGCGGCATCCTGATTGTGCTGGCCGCCGCCTGCGCCACGCTGTATTTTACCGGAACCTTTGACAAACTCTGCGGTAAGCAGGAAGCGGTCGAGGAAGTCGTCCCCGCCACGGAAGCTCCCGCAGCCGAGGCCCCGGCCGAATAATCCCTTGTCTCTTTTGAACACCCCGGCTTCGGCCGGGGATTAACTTTTTATGTAAAGATGCAGGAAGAAACGCAATACGAGGTATCCGCCCGCAAATACCGTCCGAAGGATTTCGACACCCTGGTCGGACAGGAAAACATCGCCCGCACGCTGAAGAATTCCATTCTTCGCGGGCAGCTTGCGCACGCTTATCTTTTCTGCGGACCGAGAGGGGTGGGCAAGACCACGACGGCGCGTATTTTCGCCAAGATGATCAATTGCTCCAATCCCGGTCCGGATATGACCCCCTGCGGGCAGTGCGAGTCCTGCAAATCTTTCGAGGAGGGACGCTCCTATTGCATCCACGAACTGGATGCCGCGTCCAACAACGGTGTCGAGGATATCAAGGCGCTCATCGACCAGGTCCGCATTCCGCCTCAGGTCGGCCGCTACAGCGTCTATATCATCGACGAGGTCCATATGCTCTCCCAAGCGGCCTTCAACGCCTTTCTCAAAACTTTGGAAGAGCCCCCTGCACACGCGATATTCATTCTCGCTACCACGGAAAAGCACAAAGTGCTCCCGACCATCCTGAGCCGTTGCCAGACCTATGACTTCAAGCGGATTACCGTTCCCGATATTGTATCCAACCTCAAGATGGTGGCTTCCCGCGAGGGGGTCGGCATCGATGACGACAGCCTGCATATCATCGCTTCCAAGGCGGACGGCGCGATGCGCGATGCCTTGACGCTTTTTGACCAGACCGTGGCCTTCTGCGGCAAGGAGGTGCAGTATGAAGAAGTGCTGCGCAACCTCAATGTGATGGGGTATGAGCACTGTTTCGACCTGGTGGAATTTTTCCTGACGGGGGATTACGCTTCGGCGCTCGCCAAGTTTGACCTGCTGCTCACCAAGGGATTCAATGCCCAGCATTTTATCTCGTCCCTGAGTTCGCATTTCCGCGATTTGATGGTCTGCAAGGCCGGTTCCATCGATGCGTTGATGGACCTTTCCGATTCGATGAAACAGCGCTACAGCGCCCAGGAGGAGAAATGTTCGCTCAGCTTCCTCTACGATGC
>CADBLM010000090.1 GCA_902795445.1 uncultured Bacteroidia bacterium | reverse complement strand
CTGGAACGCGATCCCTGGACGGGCATCATACGGCACCACCAATCCGTCACCACTTTGCTTTTGGAGAAAAACCGATGGCCGCCCAGGTCCATCCTGTTTCCTTTATACAGGATGGTCCGGGCGAGCCCTCCGACCATCTCGTCCGCCTCCAGAACAACAGGCCGCACCCTTGTCTTCACGAGAAGTTCGTATGCGGCCGTCAGACCGGCCGGCCCTGCTCCGATAATAACGGCAGTTTTCTTATTCTCTTCCATCAGAATGAGATATAAAAACGGCAGCAGCGACGGGTCTTTCCGGGTATGACTTTTACGGATTCGTCAATGCGGTGACCAATCAGGGCCCAGACGTGCGCACGGTCATCCGCTGCCTGCCCATCCCCGGAAACAGGCTCAGGAGAGGCCAGCACCCAGGCGTCAGCTTTGTCGAAGGCGTCGAAACCAAGGTCGGCGAAGAGGTCGCTGAGTTTTTTGCGGCGGCCTCCCATTCCGAGCGGGCGCATCCAATCCCCTTCCCGCCAAGGGCGAATCGTCCAGCCCTCGGGCAGGGCATCCCCATCAACCACCGTCACGCCTACAGGCTGCTTCAGCGGCATACCGTCTTGCCAGTCCAGACATTCTACGGTCGGCTCCCCTGCCCGATATCCGGCCGGCCGGAAACGCAGCAAACTGCCTTTCAAAAACAATTTCCATTCTCCGGAAAGAAAAAGTTTGCCCTCCGATGCGTTGTCCGGTCCATCCGGATAAGTAGCAGGAAAATCCGGCAGTGCAGCGAGCACCGACTCCAGCACATCCCGGCCGAACCCGAAAGAGCGGAGCAGGCGGAACAACAATTCCGGCCGGGCTGGCTCCGGCATCCGCGAGACATCATAGATATGCTCGTCCATCATCGCGACAGCCGCATTTCCGGCAGGCACCGGAACCCTGTGCAGGATTTCCGCATCATTTATCGCCCTTTCCGCAAAATAGGCCATCGCCGCCTCGCTGCGGGCGAAATTTTCCGTATCCCGTCCAAGGGTTTCGACGAGCGAGGGATTGAGCCGCCGCAGCAAGGGAAATACCTGTCCGCGGAGGACATTCCGCTGACAGACGGGCTCAGCATTGGTCTTGTCCTCCCGGAAAGCAATCCGATGGACAATGGTATAAGCGTTGATTTCCTCCCGGGTCCGCCGCAGCAAAGGGCGCAGCAGCAAGGGGCGGGCCGGTACGGGGTAAGCGTCTCCGTCAGAAGCGGACGGTCCGACGGCGGAAGCGGCCGACGGCAGCGGGCTCTCGGCAGCCATCGCGCAAGCCCCGTCCAGTCCGCAGCCGCGAATCAGGTGCAGCAACAGCGTCTCCGCCTGGTCGTCCGCATTGTGCGCCACGGCGACGGCCTCGTAGCCTTCATCCCGGCAAAGCCGCGCAAAAAAGTCATAACGCAGCTCCCGCGCCGCCATTTCCACGCTGACGCCCTTCTCCCGGGCGTAGGCCTGCGTATCGAAGTCAGCCCGGTGGAAAGGCAGACCGTGAGCGCCCGCCCACTGTTCCACCAGGGCCGCATCCGCATCGCAATCAACGGGACGCAGGTGGAAATTGCAATGAGCGACTCCGAGGACGGCGCCCCGGAATCGCTCAAAACCTTCTGTCACATCCCCGCCCGCGGCACGCAGCGCCAGATCCGACATCGTCATCGAATCCTTCCCGCCGCTGACCGCAAGGAGGATTTTCATATTTTACTTGTTGGCAATCTTATAGGTCAGACCGATGCTGAGCATCTCCTTCCATTGCAGACGCTGACGCTCGACGGGATCCTTCTCCGTCTTGATGAGCACCTTGCTGTCATAGAGCATATTGGTGATGAAATTCAAGGAGATGTACTTGGTCAGGTTGAAGTCGATGCGGTTGTCCCAGGCGACACGGACATAGCCCTTGTCCTTGTTGTTCATCATCAGGTAGTCGGTAAAGGCGACAATCTGGCTGGTGTATTTGAACTTGTCGTTGATCGTCACCTTGAAGTCCATCTTGACCTGGGCACCGAGTTCAAAGCGGGAGGCATTGTAGAAAGCACCCAGAGCGGCCAGATTGGCAGAACTCTTATCCGTTTCATAGGTGGACAGGGCCGTCTGATAGGCTGGGTCCTCCTCGTTGATGACCTTCATACCGTAGGCTTTTCGCAATTCGGCATCCGTGACGATGACAAAACCGCCGGTGAGCGGAGAAACGCTCATTGAGAACCAGTTGGTCGGCGTCCAGTCGATACCGATGGCCAGATTGGTGTAGGCCGGAGCGAGCCAGTTGGACTTCAGCACGCGGGCGTCTTCCCAAGCCTTGACGCGGTCCTTCTTGGATAGCTGGTCCAATTCTGTTGCAGGAGTGCCGGGAGCGCCTTCCTGCTCATATTTTCCGATGATGGCCGCACCCGGCGTCTTGTACTCGAAGCCTTTCGCGAACTGGCTCTTGAAGTCATAGTTGGCCGAGAGGAAGAGGTTTTCCGCAATGTTGTAACCAAACTTGGACTCGAAATAAATCCGGTCGTCGCTCTTCTGCAGCAAAGGTTTGGATGAAGCGTAAAGGAAACCGAAATCGAGCTGGAGACGGTTGTTCCAGAAAATCGCATCCTTCTTGTAATTGGCGTTGGCATCGATGAAAGCCCGCAAGTTGTGGGAAAATTCATCACCGCCGGCCGCCCAGTTCTGGAGGAAAGTACCACCGTAATTGAGATTGCCGTTGAAGTCCAGATACCAGAACTCGGAAGCCTTGGGCTTGACCGGCTCGGCAGGTTCGGAATTGGCGATATCAAGGGCGTCCTGCGCTGCAGGCTCCTGGGCAAACGCAGCCAGCGAAACCAACGCGGCGGCGAAGCAGAAAAGAATCGTTTTTTTCATATTGACTTTTAATAAGAAATTGCAAAAATCACCCTGCGGTGCGAAGGCTTGCCGCTGTAGATGCACTTGCCTTCTTCTTCGCAGACATAAGAATCCATCGGGATGCAACGGATGGTCGCCTTGGTCTCCTCCTTGATTTTCTCCTCGGTCTCTGGCGTACCGTCCCAGTGGCAGAGCAGGAAACCGCCCTTCTGAATCTCGGTTTTGAAGGTCTCCCAGTCGTCGCACTTGCGCACATTGGCCTCGCGGAATGCAAGAGCCTTGTTGTAGATATTCTCCTGAATATCGTCCAGCAACTTGACAATGGCGGGCGCAATGCCCTCCAGCGCCATCGACTCCTTGCTCAGGGTATCCCGGCGGGCCACCTCGACCGTACCGGCTTCGAGGTCACGGGGACCGATCGCCATCCGGACCGGGACTCCCTTGAGTTCCCACTCGGCAAATTTGAAGCCCGGGCGGAGCGAGTCACGGCTGTCAATCTTGACGGACACGCCGGCCGCCTCCAGTTCTTTTTTGACCCCGGCCATCTTGTCGAGAATGGCGTCGAGTTCCTCGTCCTTGCGGTAAATGGGGACCATCACCACCTGGATCGGCGCGAGTTTCGGAGGCAGCACAAGCCCGTTGTCGTCACCGTGGGCCATAATCAACGCGCCCATCAGACGGGTGGAAACGCCCCAGGACGTCGCCCACACATATTCGAGTTTTCCCTCCTTGTTGGCAAACTGCACGTCGAAGGATTTGGCGAAATTCTGTCCCAGGAAATGGGAAGTACCGGCCTGCAGGGCCTTTCCGTCCTGCATCATCGCCTCGATGGTCATCGTGTCGAGGGCACCGGCGAAACGCTCGCCCGGACTCTTGTGTCCGACCACGACCGGCAAGGCCAGGGTATTGCGGGCGAAATCCGCATACACGCCCACCATTTCGAGGGCCTTTGCCTGGGCCTCCTCCGCCGTGGCGTGGGCCGTATGGCCCTCCTGCCAGAGAAATTCGGCGGTACGCAGAAAAAGGCGGGTACGCATCTCCCAGCGCACGACATTGCACCACTGGTTGCACAGGATGGGCAGGTCGCGCCACGAGGTCACCCAATTCTTATAGGTATTCCAGATGATGGTCTCGGAAGTCGGCCGGACAATCAATTCTTCTTCCAGCCTGGCCGAAGGGTCCACGACGACGCCTTTTCCGTCCGGATCGTTCATCAGACGGTGATGCGTCACGACCGCGCACTCCTTGGCGAAACCGGCCACGTGCTCCGCCTCGCGGCTGAAAAAGGATTTCGGGATAAACAAAGGGAAATATGCGTTCTGCACCCCTGTTTTCTTGAACATATCATCCAGCACACGCTGCATTTTCTCCCAGATTGCATAGCCATAAGGCTTGATGACCATACAACCCCTGACGGCCGACTGTTCGGCCAAATCCGCCTTGACGACCAGGTCGTTGTACCACTGCGAATAGTTTTCTTCCCTTCCGGTTACTTCTTTTGCCATTACAGGACTTTGTTTTTTTCGTAAATTTGATTAACATTGCGACCGGAATTGCGTCCAATCAGTTGAAAACTGAGGCCGGGAAGCAAAAACGGCACAACTATTGTTCCGCAAAGGTATAAAAAAATTCGACAGTATGAAAACGAGGCTTATGATTTTGGCGTGCATCACGCTGGCGATTCCGTCCTGCGGGACCTTCACGCAGCTTTCTTCCGAGGGCTACCGGTTCTACGACGGCATCTATGCGGGTGGCGGCGGCTACAGGCAGGCGGAGTCGAAACCTGTCACCCTGAAACATTACGATATGCCTCCAGCCACGCTCGACCTTGGCAACAACATACTGATTGCCAAGAACGAAGAGGACGGAGGCAGGATTGTCAACTATTATTTCCTCGACCGTTCCTCGGCCCCCATCTGGCTGAATGACTATGTATGGTACGGGCCGCGCTACTGTTGGGACGACCCCTGGTACTGGAACGACCCCTGGTATTACCGTCCGTACGCCTATTGGGGAAATCCCTGGTACTATCGTCCATACGCCTGGGGCTATACCTGGTACGGTCCGTACTACGGGCCCGGGTTCCGTCCTTATTATTATGGTCCGCACTATGGACATCCGGTCTATGTGGTCCCCGTCAGTTACGCCCGGCATATCGACGGCCCGAGAAGACAAGGCGGCATAGGCCGAAGCAGTTCATACGGCCGAAGCAGTTCATACGGCAGCAGCAGTTCGTACGGCAGAAGTTCCGGCACAGGCCGGTCTTCAGGCTGGAGCAGAGGCACCACCTCCGGTTCAAGCAGCTCTTCCCAAAGCATCCGGAACAGCACCTACAGCGGCTCTTCCGACAGTTCTTCCTTCGGTCGTCACGGCAGTTCCGGCATCGGTTCTTCCTCCACCTGGAGCAGAGGGTCCTCATCCGGCAGTTCGTACAGCGGCGGAAGTTCCCACAGCGGCGGCTACAGCGGTTTCTCCCGCTCGTCCGGAAGCGGTTCCTATGGCGGAAGTTCCCATTCCGGCGGTTCTTCCGGCGGCGGATGGAGAAGATAAAGCAAGGTTTAATCGCAATTTACGTTTGTTATGAATAATATACCATTATACATTAAATCAGCAGTTGTAACAAGTTTGTTATCTATTGTCGGGGGCTATTTCTCCCGTGCGCAGACTGCGGAAGACGCCTTCGTTTTCGGCGAAAACAACTATCTGGGCTCCGCCCGTACGATGGCGATGGGAAATGCCTTTACCGCCCTGGGCGGAGACCTGGGTTCCATCACCATCAACCCGGCCGGATCCGCCTCCATCGGCTATACCGTCATCAATATCAGCGCGGGATTTGACCACGGCGGGAGCAAGACCGTTGCCAGCAACGCATACAATCAGTCTGTCACCCCTGCCGGCAGGGCCGCCTTCCGCCTGCCCAACATCGGATTCTCCTTCAATTTCAACACCGGCAACGGTCCGCTGAGCGGCGTAACGCTGGCATTCACCTCCAACATCAGCAACAGTTACACCGAGCAGTCTGCCACCGGCGGCAGGAACAGCCAGTCTTCCTTCTTCCGCTCAATAGCCAATACTGCCACCAACTGGGGAATCAGCGCGGAGGAACTGGACAAGACGCACTGCTACGACAATTACCCCTTTGACATCTGCCTGGGATATAAGACGTTCCTGATTTCACCGGTACGGGGCGAAAACAGCGTCTATGCAGCCACGACCGAAACGGCGGACGAGACGACGAAAAAAATCAGCCTGCGGGACGGCGGAGAACTCCAGCAGAACTGGGGACGGGACGTCAGCGGCTGCAAGAACGACTATGTTCTCAATCTCGGCTTCAATTTTTCAGAGAAGCTGTTTTTCGGCGCCAACCTCGGTTTGACCACGCTGAACCGGGCATACGAGGACTATTTCAAGGAAGCGGCCGTCGATTACAGGAAGTATGACTGCACCTTCTACCACAAAGACGGTTCAAAGGTCGATACCTACTGGAAGGACGGGAAATACAGTTATTGGATCAACGCCAGCGGCATCGGGGTTTACGGCAAGTTCGGCATCCTGTATGTGCCGGTTCCCTGGCTCCGTCTGGGCGCCGCCATCCAGACGGGCACCACGCTGAACATCAAGGAAAACTATGGTGCATCTGCGTCCAGCACCTTCACCAACTCCCTGTTCAGCAGCAATGAGAGTACGGGCAATTATAGCAACAGCTACAAACTGATTACCCCGATGCGGGCCAATTTCGGCATTGCCGGCGTCATCGCAGGCCGTGTCACCCTCAGCGCCGACTATGAACTGTGTCCGTACGGAGCGATGAAATTCCGGAATGAAAAATTCAGCAACGCCGACTCCGACTGGGATGAGGTGAACCAGGCCATTCGCGACACCTACGACATCGGCCACATCCTGCGCTTCGGAGCGGAAGCCCGTATCAACAACGCCCTTTCCGTCCGCGCCGGCTACATCCTCAACAGCAATCCCGTCAAACTGGGCATCGACAGCAAGAACGGACTGAAGGTCAACCACTTTGTCAATTGGGGAAAATACGGAGAGAATACGTTCAGCTTCGGCGTCGGCTACAATTCCAAGGGCAGTTTCTACGCCGACTTCGGCGCTATGGCCCGCGTCCGCCCTACCCTCTATGTCTATCCGTACGCGGACGTCAACGGCAGCGACGGGCCGGAAATCGCTCCGGAGTATGTCGTCAGCCGTACCCTTTGGACGGCTGCCGTCACCGTCGGCTGGCGCTTCTGAGCCCGCTACAGGGCCGGCACCGTATCCGCGAGGACGGAAAGGCTGTCCGGTCCCTCGTTGAAGAGCAAATCCAGCACGGACAATCCCGGAACAAATCCGTACCGGCCTGAAAAAACCTGATAATAAGGCTTCCTGCACACATAGCAGGGGGCCTTTTTGGGATGGATGCGCCCGCGCAAATCCCGCACTTCGCCCATCGCGGCGACAAGCCCGTCCCGGTCCGAATGCAGTCCGGCGAAGCTGTCAGCTGAAGCCGGTGGAAGAAAAGCCCGGCTCTCCGTGATGAAGGCCGGAAGGTGCAGACGGTCCAAAAGCCAGTCCAGCAAGGTCCGGTTGAGACGGTAGAGCCGTTCTTCTCCGCTGTCCAGAATCGCAAAGAGTCCGTCACGGTAATACTCGAAATAGGCGGAAGTGCCATAGGCGGACGCGATGGCCTGCCTGTGGAGGCGTACCCAGTCGGTGGAATAATCGATACGGACCTCGCGGATGGGAATGTGGGAGACATTCCCGTCTTCCCCGCCGCCGGGATACGAATGTTGAATCGGAACGAGAAGGTTTTCGGGGCCGGAGGCCGTCAGGATGGTGCATCGGTTGCGCCAGGTCTGCTTGCTGAAATGCTCGCAGGCCTCCAAAACGACGCTTGCCGGCGAAATATCACCGGCAAGGGAAGCGTCGTGAGCCATCGCCGCAAAATAATCTATCGGCGGAAGATAGGCCGTAGAAAGCAGCAGGGACATCAGTCGAGGTCGCCTTTGGAAGAGGAATTCAAGCCTTTGACGATACCGCGCTTGGAAGAAGCGATGAACTGAAGGATGGTATCCTTCTCCTCGCTGGGAGCAAAACCGATTTCGATTTTGGCGCAGGCGTCGGAAACGTTCATACCGCTGTTGTAAATCATATCGTACATATCCTTGATATCCCGGATCTGCTCGGTCGTGAAACCCCGGCGGCGAAGGCCGACGATGTTGACGCCGGCATAGGCGATGGGGTCGCGCCCGCAGAGGGAATAAGGCGGAATATCCTTGTTGATTTTGCTGCCGCCGCTGACCATCGCGTGCTTGCCGATACGGCTGAACTGATGCGCCACCGTACCGCCGCCCAGGATGGCCCAGTCGTCCACGTCAGTCTCGCCGGCGATGCCGACGTAGCTGACGAGGATGCAGTGGTTGCCCACCGTGCAGTCGTGTGCGACGTGGGTGTAGGACATCAGCAGCACGTCATCCCCGATCCGGGTGACGCCCTTTCCGCTGGCCTTGGTTCCCCGGTTGATGGTCGCGCATTCGCGGATGTTCACGCGGTTGCCGATTTTCACCCAAGTCACTTCGCCATCAAACTTCAAATCCTGCGGGATGGCGCCTACGACCGCGCCCGGGAACACGCTGCAATCGTCCCCCATTTCCACATAGTTGAAGATG